>JAFLJZ010000043.1 GCA_022712775.1 Sulfurimonas sp. | reverse complement strand
AAAATGAAATAATTATTTTAAAAAAATCATATTCAAAAAGTATTATTATCGGTTCTTTCATTAAAGATCAAAGAGCTCAAAAATCTTTACTTAAACTGCAAAAACACTTCAAAAAAAATAATAATCTTTTAAGATTACAAAAAGAACATAAACTTGAATTAAAAGTAAAAAAACTTGGAAAGTATTATGCAACATTAATTGAAACACAAACAAAAAAAGTTGTTTTGCAAGAACTTATTTATATATTAAGAGAAGACTATGAAGATGCTTATGCACGTAAAACAAGGCCAAAACCAATAGTGAAAAAAAAAGCTGAAGTAATTATTCCGAAAACAATTAAACTTAAAATTGAAGTTAAAGAACAAGTAGTTAAAAATAAAAAGAATACTTTAAATGTATCAAATACTAGAATTATAATAGTTGGCTCTTTTTTAACAGACATTAGGGCTCAAAATTCTTTACTGAAACTACAAAAATACTTTAAAAGCAATGAAAATCTTTTAAAATTACAAAAAGAGCATAAGCTTGAATTAAAAGTAAAAAAACTTGGAAAGTACTATGCAACCGTACTGGAACCTCTAACTAGTGAAATTCTTTTACGAGAACTACGAAATACATTAAGACTAAAATATAAAGATGCTTATGTAATAAATAAAAAAGTAAAATCGTTATCAAAAAATCCTAGAGCTATTATAATCGACTCTTTTTTAACCGACAAAAGAGCTCAAGATTCTTTGCAGAAACTACAAAAATACTTCAAAAACAATGATGATTTTTTAAGCTTACAAAAAAAGTATAAATATAAATTAAAAGTAAGAAAATTTGGAAGGTACTATATAACGGTAGTTGAGCCACTACTAAGTAAAAATGCATTAGAAAAAGTATTTGATATATTAAGACTAAAATATAAAGATATTTTTGTTACAAATATAAAACTAAAACCATCATCAGAAGAAGTTATAAAAATGCAAAGAAAGGTTGAAAATATGTTACAATTCTGAAAATATTTCAAAAGGGTAAAAATGAAGATTTTCTTCTATCTCGTACTTATAATTGGCTTATTGTTTTCAGGTTGTTCTACTGGGTCATTTAAAATGTTTAATGATGGCGATAAGAATGCTATTAAAACTGTTTCAGATTTAGACTATTCTAAAGAAGTTAGCTTTGAATGGAAAGTCGCTAATGGTGATCGTGTGCAAATTCTTGTTAGTAATCAGTCTTCAAGTGATGGTAATGCACAAATGAATGTACTTTTAAATACAGCTAATGGAGCAAACATTCAAACACGCGATGGGACAGAAGGTGTTCTAATCCCTCATGATGGATTAGTCAGACTCCCTCTTGTTGGTGCAGTTAAAATATTGGGTTTAACAGAAGGTCAAGCGACTGATAAACTCACAACGGCATATAGAAAATATTTAAGAAATCCATTTATAAGTGTGAAGATTTTAAATCAAAAATTATTTATCTTAGGTGAAGTAAGACGACCGGGAGTCATTCAAGTCACAAATGGAACAATGTCACTCTTTGAGGCATTGGCACGTTCTGGAGACTTAACAGATGATGCAGAACGTACAAATATTAAGATTATTCGGGCAGGTCTAAGAAAACCTCTTGTTCGTGAAATTAATCTAACAAATTTATCAGAGATGAGGCTAACAAGTCTTTTACTACAACCAAATGATATCATTTATGTTCAGCCACGAACTATGAAAGCCTACAATGTCGCTTTCAAAGAACAAGTACCGTTCTTTGATATGTTATCTTCTATGCTGTCTCCCTTCGTCAGTGTATCAATCATAAGAAATGCAGGAGCTACTGATGTCTTTTTATTCAAATAGTCAAAATATAAATCCAATAGAAGTAGATGGAGAAATAGATGTCAAAGATTTATTTTCGATGCTACACCGTTATAAACGCTCAATTGAAGCTATTATTCTAGTTATTACATTGTTGGCTGGAATTTATAGTTATTTTAGTACAAGTATTTACCAAGCCTATATGACTATACAAATTCAATCTTCTTCTAATTCCAAGTCTAATGATTTTATGGAAACTGCGTTAGATGCACAGGGTGAAAACCTAGATAATGAAATTTCTATCTTACAATCATATTTTATCGCACAAAAAGCACTTAAAAAGGTTGATCTCGGAACACGCTATTACACTACGCAAAATTTAAAAACACTTGAACTTTATAAAAATGCACCTTTTATAGTTAAATCTGAAGGTACCTCTCAGCGCTTAATTGGGAAAAAGTTTCAACTAGTCCCTATAGATGAAACACGCTTTCAACTTATAATAGAGCCAACATTTAAAGAAAAAATATTAAGCGAATTTCGTTCACTGCTGGGGAATATTCCAGAGGATGAAAAACTGATTTATTTTAGCGGTACATTCACATATAACACACAAATCAGTAATTCATATTTTAGAATTACTGTAAATAAGATTGCTACAATGCAAAATAACAACTATTCATTTAGCATTACACCAAATGAATATATGTTTGGAATAGTTCAGCAATCTATTAATATTTCTTCTACTTCTGAAAATGGATCAATCTTACAATTAACCTATAGGGACAACATTCCACAGCGTGCTCAAAAGATTTTAAATGCAATTGCTCAAGCCTATAAAGAAGAGAGTATAGAGGGAAAAAATAGCAATGCTAAAAACACTTTATCATTTATTGATAAGCAGCTTATTGGAGTAAGTGAAGCACTTCAGCAGTCAGCTAAAGACCTTGAAAGATATAAATCTGCCAACATTGTTATTGATCCTCAACAAAAAGGGATAATGGCAAGTCAAAAGCTTAGTACCCTTGAGAGTAATCTTAATGGGATTGAAATACAAGAGGATGTTCTTAAAAAATTCATTCTTTATATAGATGACAATAAAGGTTCAATAGGTGTAAATGCCGGATCAATCGAGGCATTAAGCACACCAATTTTATCACTTATTGAGAAAATTCAAGCAGCTGCTAATCAGCATTCTTCATTGGTGATTGATTACACAGATAACCATCCTGCTGTTATTAAAATAAATGAACAACTCAGGAAGTTAAAAGCAGACCTTAGAGGAACAATTGAGAGTAGTCTTCGAGGTCTTCAACATCGTAAGCATAGTCTTAAACAAATTATTATTCAGCAAAAGATTACGCTAGCAGCTATACCAACTCAAGAAATGGAACTTTCTCAACTTTCAAACAGCTTTTCTGTTAACCAAAAAATTTATGAATACCTTTTACAAAAACGTGCAGAAACGGCTATTGTTGAATCATCAAAGGTTTCAACTGTACGCGTCATCGATTCAGCACTTGTAGGGGATACACCTATCAAACCTAAACGCTTATTGATTGTAATTGTTGGTTTTATACTAGGTCTTATCATAGGTGTGGCACAAGCATTTCTCCGAAACTATTTAGCTAACACCATCCATACAATTCATGATCTTGAACACTATACTAATCTTCCTCTTTACAGTGTATTACCTCTTTTTGGAGAGCGAAAATCACTTTATAAGGATGCGCTACGGGTTTTACTTACAAAGCTTGAATTTTCTATGCAAGATCCAAAACCAAAGGTGATTACAATGACTTCTTCAACAGCAGGAGAAGGACGAACAACCACAGCACTTGAGTTCGCACAAGTTATTGGTGCTAGTGGTAAGAAAGTGATTGTATTAGATCTTGACATGCGCGGATCAAAAACTCATGAACGCTTAAATATTAGTAACTCTACGGGAATGAGTACATTACTTTCAACAACATTACTTACAAAAAAAATTATATTCGATATCATTAAAAATATTACACCAAATACAGACATAATTATATCAGGGCAAGTTCCTGAAAATCCATATGATTTAATTATGTCAAACAATTTTAAATTATTACTTGAAACTCTTAGAAAAGAGTATAGCTATATTATAATTCTATCGCCTCCAGTTGGATTAGTTGCAGATGCGCTTGTACTTATGCAAATATCAGATCTAAACTTAATTCTTTTTAAAGCGACTTATTCTAAAAAAGGTTTCCTTGAAAATACAAATCGCTTTGTTCAAGAACATCATTTGAAAAATGTAGGAATGATATTAAATGGCCTTTCATTAAAACAAATAAGACCATGGCTTAACAAATAACTTGGCTATGTTCGCATTAAAGGTTGGTAAACTAAATCTCGCCCTGCAAACACAGCTAAAAGTTGCCTAGCCGTTATATCTTTCTCTCTATCAAGTAGTCTCATCCAACCTAAATAGCTTGCTAAATACTTAGTAGCCACACCATGAAAGTGCTTCATCCATTCTTTGAGCCTACTATCGTAAGCATTTACATTCTGCACATGATAGATTCCATTTCGTATATGTTCTTTAGAGCTTACATTGATAGTCTCAAGTGTATATCCAAACT
>JAFLJZ010000258.1 GCA_022712775.1 Sulfurimonas sp. | reverse complement strand
ATAATTTGCGCCATGTAAAAAGCTTAAACCTACTATCGCGATTAACGCTGAACTTTTAAATAATTTCATCTTCTATTTCCTTTTTTAATTTTAGTGTAATTACTCTAAAATTATATGTCAATAAAAATATAATGTCAAGAGTAATTACTCTAATTATATTAAATATACACCTTAAAATATCAACTATTACCCTGTACTAGGCATTAATAAGGAATCTAAAAGTATTGACTAAATAGAGTATTTACACTATAATTACATATAAAGGAAGCTATATGTCAAGAAAAGAAGCGATATTAGAAATGGCTCGTACTCTTTTTAACGAAACAAGTACACAGTCCTCAACTACAAACCATATAGCAAAAGCGATGGGGATTAGTCCAGGAAACCTTCATTATCATTATAAAAATCGCGAAGAAATAGTGCGTTTACTCTATATAAATATGCGACAAGAGATGTCACTCTCAGTAGAGGAACTTCCAAAATCCATAGCAACTTTACATGAACATGAGATGATACTTATTGATATACAATGGAAATACCGTTTTTTCTTTAAAGAGATGCTTTCACTTTTTACAAGAGATTCTAAACTAGAAGATATATATATAAAAGACAATATTGCACACCGTAGACGTATACGACAAGTTATGAATAACCTTATACTTAATAAAGAGCTAAGTGTTTCAGATGAAGAAGATATAGACTACCTTGTAGATTCTATCTCCCTCTCGTGGCAATTCTATGGTTCATTTCTTCATACATTAGGCGAAGAGCTAAATGCTTCGTCAGTTCAAAATGTCATAAAATACACAACTGCAGCTATGAAACCTTACCTAAGAAAAAGGAAGCACTAAATGCAAGAACATAACAAAGCAAGTGCATGGTTTGAAGATCTCTATAAAAAACACGAAAACAACCATGAGAATATTCCGTGGGCAAGACTAGAAGTAAATCCTTTGCTTGAGACTTACCTAAGTGCAACCAAAGAACATAAAGGAAAGGCATTGGTTATCGGATGTGGCTTAGGTGATGATGCTTATGCACTTGCTGATGCCGGTTATGATGTGCTTGCTATAGATGTCTCACAAACAGCACTTGATTTAGCACAAAAAAGATTTCCTGATTCCAATATTCTCTTTGAAAAACAAGATATTTTTGATATGCCAAAAAAATACTATGAACATTTTGATTTTGTATTTGAATCACTGACCATTCAATCACTACCGAGAGAATTTAGAGAAAAGATTATTCATGCTATTGCCCATACAGTAGTAATAGACGGTAAACTACTCGTTGTAGCACATCAATACAATGGGAATAATACTGGTCCACCTTGGCCACTTACACGTGAAGAAATATCTTTGTTTAAAACACATAGTATGAAAGAGTTAAGTTTTGATTTAATGAATGAGACATCAAAAATATCTAATGTAAAATTTAGAGTTTTATATACAAAGTCATAATAACTGTTTAGTTGTAGGCTAGATTAAAAGCATTTATTCGTTTCTTTACTCTTTTTAAATAATCTTTAGGCTCATCATATTTAAGATTTGCTAATAAGTGAGAATATACTTCATCAGGAGTCATTTTGTTGATGATTATAGAAGCCTTTTTAATATGTTTTCTCCCAGCAAATGCCCAAGCTACATTTCCAGCACCCGTATTGTATGCAGCTATAGTGCAATAAAGTCTACTCTGGGGATTTTTAATTCTTTTTAAATATCTATAATAAAGTATATGAAGATATGCGCTACCCATCTCAATATTATTGCTTCCATTATATAAATACGCAGCAGTTGGCATGCCATTTTTCTTATATAAGAATTTATATACATCTTTTCCTGCAGAAGTTGGTACTATCTGCATAAGACCAAAGGCGGGTATATGTGATTTCGCAAAAGGATTAAAATTGCTTTCGGTTTGAATAACTGCAAATATAAGTGGTAATGGAATATCAAAACGATTTGAGTTACTTGTCACTTCATTTTTATATACTTTAGAGCGTTTAAGCGTAGTATTTTCAGGTAAAGACACCTTTATCTTATACACGTTCTTATGTGCAACTTTTGAAGGAGTTACTTTAATATTTTCATCTTTTAGTGCATTTTTTGTATAAGTATCAACATCTTTTTTTGTCGGCTTCTTATCAAATATCACTTCTGAGAGTATCGGCTTCGCATCAATAATGGAATCTTCAATATTTACTGGTTTTTTAACTTTATCAAGTTTTTTATATAAAGGATCAGTAGAAAGAACTTCTTTTGTATTTTTAGTTACAACATAAGAAAGTCTTTCTTCGAGTTGTTTTTTTGCATCTTCTATATTTAATGCAACAGTTTCGACCTCGATATAATTGTTTTGGAAGTCTACATTTGCACGACTTTGACTATCCTTTGAGTAACTTACCCAATCTTTTTTTGTTGATAATTTTGGATCTTTCCAGTATTGCTCTAACTCTCTTTCATAAGCTTCATACTCTTGGCGTATACTTTGAGAGTATGATTCAAATTCAGTTTCATGCGATGCCTTCATTTGCTCAAACTCGGCTTTCATCATCTCAATGTCAGCATTCATATCATCCACCTCAGAGGATACAAGCATAACACCCAATAATAATACTAATAGAGAAAGTTTTTTCATTAGAGTGCCTTTTTGTTAGTGTCTATAACTTTGGGATGTTGCTGTGGTGAGTTAAATAGCACACCAATGTGCTATTTAAAATTAATCTTTTTTAGAACCTCTTTGCTGTTTCTTTTTCTTTGCTGTTTTCTTCTCTTTTTTCTTTTTATCAAGTTTTACTTTTAATTTTTTCTGTGCTTCTTTTTTAGCTTTTTTCTTCTTTGTTTTTTGCTTCTTCTCTTTTTTCTTCCCTAGTTTTTTAGCTAACTTTTTAGCTAACTTTTCTTCTTCTTTTTTAGTTTTCTTTGCCATAATTGGACTCCTTTTTTTGTGTTATAAACAATTATACTCCTATAATATTTATGTAAGTATTAATTATATATATTTTAAAATATTTTTTCGACTTAATGAATAATATCTGAGGCTGAAATAATGTTTAATTTTGAGATATTGGATATTTTAGTTATTTGTTGTATTATTAAGTTATTAATTTAAGGCTACTTATATGTTTAAAAAATTGTATTTAGAAGAAAGAGACACTGTTGAGAGATCGGAAGAGCACAC
>JAFLJZ010000042.1 GCA_022712775.1 Sulfurimonas sp. | reverse complement strand
GTATCTCTTAAATAAACTTCTTCATAGTCTGTAACCTTTTTCTCTAAAAGAGTATTTTCTTGTTCTAATGAAAAATTGTACTCATCTAAGAAGATTATATCATTGTGATACTCAATAATTTCATCACGCAGTTTTTGGTTTAGAGTAGTTTCTTTTTTTAGCTTTTTTTTGAGTTTTTTAATAGTTTTGTTCATAATATCTACCTTTTTATCTTTTGATTTAAATAAATGATATAACTAAGTGACAATTATTATTGACGTCAATATATATTGACAATTGTAATAATATCATCATTCAAATAGAATGTCAACATACGTTCATTAATAATAAATAGGATAAAGATGCGATTTAAAAGTGTATTGGCTCAGGTTATGGCAGAAAAGAATATGAGTATTAATAAGCTCTCAATTATCACAGGTGTTAGCAGACAATCTCTTAACGAATATCACAAAGATAGAATCCAGCGTTATGATTCTCAGATATTAGCTAAGGTTTGCAAAGCACTTAAATGTAAAATAGATGATTTGCTTAAGTTTGAGGAATAAATACTTCTTGTTTAAGAAAATTAGCTGATTTATGTTTTGTCCGATATATTATATTTTCAAAACCAACACCCCAACCAACACCCCGGAGATTGAATCTCCACTTTTTTTTATGTTACAAAAACTTGTGAACTAGAAAAATTTGTTATTTTAATATAAAGAAAATGTAAACTATAGTCTACTGTAGATAGAGTATAGTGATGAGGCTACACTAATTCATACTTAGAAATTAAATAAATCTAAGCTAAAATAAAAGAAGAAATACCAAGGGTATATAAAAGTTTAGTAACATAAAAGTAAAAAGTGATGTATGAGTTTTCAAGAAAGTATTGGAACTAGAAAAGATGGATTGGACATATTTCATTTTAAATCCAATCTATGGTACAATTACGATTAACGGTGATGAGGCATAGCTTCATCTTTTAATATAGTGGTTCGGCTAAAAACACTATAATAATGATAACCGTAAGCACAGAGTGCACAGTATCTCCTTTTTGTGAGATACCCACTTGACCCTCTTTAAAAAAGCACACCCAAACTTATCTCACTCAAGCAATAGTAAATATTGCAAATTGTCATAAAATTATTTATTGAATAAATATCTTATGTTTTACATATCCCTATCATGACGATGAAGTTTTTTATTTTTTTTGATAGAAGATCTCCAAAAATGATTTACTAGATAGTACCCTAAAGATGCAACAGTTATAGAGTAAAAAGCTGTTCCAACATATAGTGGGATAAATATATTTTTTAAATTTTCACTAAACCACTCTATAGACATCTCAACAGGTGTGACATCTATTCCTAAGATAAAACTTCCAGTTAGATACTCCATATAGTATATTGGCGGCATAGTGAATGGGTTACTTATCCAACACATAGCAAGAGCTACAGGGACATTAAACTTAGTAAATGGCATAACACCAAGTACTGCTACCATCTGCATAGGCATAGGTATAAATGCTATAAAAAGACCTATGAACACAGCTTTTGCTATCATCTTTCTACTTGAAGATAGGTACTCAAAAGGAACTTTATGTTTTTGTATAAATGTTTTTAGTTTATTATGTGAACTTATTTTTTTAAATGTTTTTCTTATCATTCTTCATATCATATTTTAAAGTGTGATGATTATATCTTTAAAGAACTTATATCTTTATTACCACTAGGACTCTTACTTATAAATAATATGTTAAAATTCCATATATAATTTACGAGGAAGTTCATATATGTCATTTGAAAAATTAGGGGTTATGAAACAACTTCTTGGAGCTATTAACGATTTAGGCTACAAGAACCCTACAACAGTACAAACAAGAGCGATACCTTTAGTATTTGCCAATAGTGATATATTTGCTACAGCTCAAACAGGAACAGGTAAAACAGCAGCTTTTGGACTTCCAATGATTCAGCGTCTTCGTTCTCACTCTGAAGATCCTGATAGAGGGATTAGAGGTCTTATACTATCTCCAACTCGTGAGCTTTCAATTCAGATACATGAAGATTTACAAAATTATGCAAAGTATATGAAGCTAAGTATCGCTCTTTTGGTTGGTGGTAAAGATATAGAGTCTCAACAAAAAATTCTTAAAAAAGGCGTAGATATTGTTATTGCAACACCTGGTAGAATTTTAGAACATGCTGATAATGGACTTAGTTTAAAGAGTATAGAAATTTTTGTACTTGATGAAGCTGATAGAATGCTAGATATGGGTTTTGTAAAAGAGATAAGAAGAATTCATCCGATTTTACCAAAGAGACATCAAACACTGCTTTTCTCAGCAACATATAGTGATAAGGTTAGAAAACTTTCAAAACTTTTACTTACAAAACCAGCATTTGTAGAAGCTGCAAAGAAAAACACAACTGTTGATACCATCAATCAAAAAGTTTATCTTGTTGACCGTGAGAGAAAAGCAGAACTTTTGGCTTATATAATTGGCTCAAGAAATTTTAGACAGGTTTTAGTATTTACAAGAACTAAAATTAGTGCAGATGAGTTAGTGATTGAATTAAAAAAAGATGGACTAAAATGTGGAGTGATTCATGGAGATAAGACACAAGCAAAACGCCTAAAAACTCTAAGTGAATTTAAAGAGGGTAAGATAAAAGTCTTAGTTGCAACAGATATAGCATCTCGTGGATTAGATATAGAACATCTTCCATATGTTATCAACTATGAACTTCCATCAATTCCAGAAGATTATATCCATAGAGTTGGAAGGACTGGTAGAGCAGGGCGTAACGGAGAAGCTATCTCACTTATAGATATCTATGAGAAGTATGATATTAAAGAGGTTGAGAGACTTATAGGCATTAAAATTCCTCAAGAGACAGTAGAGGGGTTTGAACCTGATCCAAATATACGCAGAAAAGATATTGATGAGGTTAAGTTAAAGAGTGAGCATAAAAAACAAGAGAAAAAAAGAGCAGCTAAAAAAGTTGTTAAAAAAGTTACAGCTAAAAGTTTAAAAGTGACTAAGAAAAAGAGAAAAACTACAAAGCGTGACTAATTGCTAGAGATTCTTTACAGAGATGAACACTTAATAGCCATCAACAAACCATCAGGTTTATTAGTTCATCGCTCCCCTATAGATAAACATGAAACACAATTTGCAGTTCAAATATTAAGGGATCAGATTGGGCAATTTGTTTACCCCATTCATCGCTTAGATAAACCAACTTCTGGAGTACTCTTGTTTGCTCTTGATAAAGAAACTTTAAAATCACTAAGTGAGCAATTTAGAGCAAGAGAGACTAAAAAAACTTATTTGGCAGTTGTTCGTGGATATACTGATGAGAGTGGAATTATAGAACATCCCTTAACTCAAAAACTTGATAAGATTGCAGATAAAGATAGTACTCCTAAAGAGGCTCAAGATGCAATTACTGAGTATGAAAGACTAGCAACTATAGAGCTTGATAATGCTGTAGGGAAGTATGATAAAACTAGATACTCACTTGTAAAACTAATTCCAAAAACAGGTAGAAAACATCAACTTCGTCGCCATATGAAACATATATCACATCATATTTTAGGTGATACCAAATATGGAAGAGGGGAACATAACAAGTTTATACGAGAGAAATACAGTTGTCATAGGCTATTACTTCATGCACAAGAACTTTGTATTAAACACCCATATAATGGTGAAAAGTTAGTTATTAGAGCCTTACTTGATGATACTTTTAATTCTATTTTTGATTCATTTGAATGGAGCTATAAAACAAGATAAATTTTACCTTATTTAAGTATAATCACAGTAATTTTTTATAGGAGTTTTAATATGGAAGCAGTTTACCCATTTGCACACATTATTCATCTGGTTTTAGGAATCATGTTTTTAGGTTATGTTTTTACTGATGTTGCAGTTATCTCAGCACTTAAAAATAAATTTGGCGCTGAAACAGATAAAAAGATAAACCAAACTTTAGGTGGCAAAAGTTTTAAAATTTTTCCTCTTTCACTTTTGTTTATTGTTTTAACTGGTGGGATGATGATGTCTAGATATGTTAATTCAGATGCTGGATTTTTTGATACAGGATTGCAACAACTTTTTATGATTAAAATTGGACTAGCAAGCATTATAGTTTTAGGTGTACTTTTTAATCTTTTTACAAAATTTACAGGTCGTAAAAAACCAGCTTTTATGCAAAATGACTTTCATAAACTAGTTTTAGCTTTAGGTCTGTTTATCGTTATTCTTGCTAAGTGGATGTTTGTAGTTTAGAGTTTTAAGTAAGATTTGGCGTAATTTGATATGAGGTATAGGTTAAAGTTAGTTTTATTAGTATTTAAAACTGTATATATATTGTATTTGTATTAATGTGTTAAGGTTGTGTTTAAATAATAAAAGGTAATTTTTATGGACAGTGCAATCATTTACTCACTTTTTGGGATATTTATACTAGT
>JAFLJZ010000041.1 GCA_022712775.1 Sulfurimonas sp. | reverse complement strand
TTAAAAATAACAAAAAAACAGCAAAAACTGGATCATCGATTTAATTTAATTATAAAACGAAGTGATCGTCAGTTATTTAAAAATATGACGGCTATTGCAGTGCAAGAAAAAGAAAAAGAAAGACTTGATCGTATTCTTACGCATGCAGATAAACAAGGGAGAGGTCTTCTTAATAGAACATATACTTTAGAAGAACAACTAGAAGCAGAACTCGAATATGAAAGAGAATTACTTCAAGAAATTGCAGAAACTCAAAAAGAAGTTGTTTTTACTATGGGTGCTATTGGAGAAAGTCGTTCAAAAGAAACTGGTAACCATGTAAAAAGAGTAGCTGAGTACTCAAAATTATTTGCTCTACATTATGGAATGAAAGAGGAAGAAGCCGAACTGTTAAAAGAAGCCTCACCTATGCATGATATAGGCAAAGTAGGTATTCCTGATATAATCTTAAACAAACCAACAAAACTAAATAAAGAAGAATGGATGGTAATGCAAACACATTCAGAGCTTGGATATGAAATGCTTAAGCATTCTCAAAGACCTATTTTAAAAGCAGCCGCTATTGTAGCTATAGAACATCATGAAAAATGGGATGGAAGCGGATATCCAAATGCTCTTAGTGGAAAAAACATACATATATATGGACGTATTACAGCTTTAGCAGATGTTTTTGATGCCTTAGGTAGTGAAAGATGTTATAAAAAAACCTGGAGTGATGATAATATTTTTCAGTTATTTAAAGATGAAAAAGGAAAACACTTTGATCCAGACCTTGTAGATATATTTTTTACTAATCTAGATGATTTTTTACTAATCAGAGATAAATTTAAAGATACATAAGAAATCACTTATAACTTATAAGGTTTTTCTAGTATAATTTTACTTAATATTAAAAAATATCGGAGAAAACATGGGTTTAGCAATCGGTCTTGTAGGACTTCCAAACGTAGGTAAATCAACAACTTTCAATGCACTAACAAAAGCACAAAATGCAGAAGCAGCAAATTATCCTTTTTGTACAATAGAGCCAAACAAGGCTATTGTCCCTGTTCCTGATAAAAGGTTAGCAAAACTAGCAAAGATTGTTAATCCTGAAAAAATTCAGTATTCTACGCTTGATTTTGTAGATATTGCTGGTCTTGTTAAAGGCGCTTCTAAAGGTGAAGGTTTAGGAAATAAGTTTTTATCTAATATTCGCGAAACTGAAGTTATCTTACATATCGTTAGATGTTTTGATGATGAAAACATTGTTCATACTGAGGGAAGTATCGACCCACTTAGAGATGTTGAGATTATTGAAACTGAACTTATTTTAGCTGATGTTGAAGTATTATCAAATAGAATTGACAGATTGAAGAAACAAGCTAAGGCAGATAAAGGTGCTAAAGCAGCTTTAGAAACGGCTGAAGAACTTATAGAGTTTTTAGCTGATGGAAATATGGCAAGAAATTTTGAGCATGCCGATAGCGATATATACCAACAACTCAATCAAGAAGTTAGATTTTTAACACAAAAAGAAATTATGTATGCGGCAAATGTTGATGAAGAAGGTCTTGATGACGAAGAAGCTGAAGCTGCTGATAACGAATATGTAAAAATTTTAAGAGAACATGCTGAACAAAACAACTGTGAAATCATTAAAATCTGTGCGAAAGTTGAAGAAGAGTTAGTAGGACTTGAGGACGATGAAGCACAAGAATTTTTAGAAGAGTTAGGAATCGAAGAATCTGGACTTGATCAAATCATTCATAAAGGTTTTGCAAAACTAGGACTTATGTCTTACTTTACTGCTGGTGTAAAAGAAGTTCGTGCTTGGACTATTAAACAAAACTCAACTGCACCTCGTGCTGCGGCTGCTATTCATAACGACTTTGAAAAAGGTTTTATTCGTGCAGAGGTTATCTCGTATAACGATTACATCGAATGTAGTGGTGAAAACAAAGCAAAAGAAGCTGGTAAAATGAGACTAGAAGGAAAAGAATATATTGTCCAAGATGGCGATGTTATACACTTTAGATTTAATGTTTAGCTAACAATAACCGATATAACGGTATACTAACATTAATAAGGAATTATTATGGAACTAAAGTATGTTGGACCTAAACCCATCATTTCTCATACTGGCATTGATTTTGACAACAATAAAGAAGATAAGTATGCATACCTTAATATTGTTGTCCAACTTTTAAAAGCACTTAATCATGATTATTTTCAAGATAAAGTTTATAAGTATAATGCTGATACAAGCAGGCTTAGCGATGATGAACTCTATAGGGAACTAAGAAAGTTCTGTCCAAATATCAATTCTTTGATGGAAAAAGAGAATCATAACATCGAAGAAGAGATACAACATCACCTTCAACGTGCTGAACAAAGTGATACACTAACAAACGAAGATAAACAAACACTTCAAAACAATATAAATATCATGCATGACTATATTACACAAAGGTCTATTAATAAAGGTATTTACTACTGTGCTGTAAATACTCTTGCAGAACTTTTAAAACACGACCACATTGATTATGTTGTTGCTCCAATGTTTCAAAAATTTGCCCATGTACTTCATTCTGTTCAGGGAGTGTTAGCAAAGGATAAGTTTCCTATCGAGACTAAACTTGATATTTATCAAGAAGATGGAAAACTACTTGTCAAACTCCAAGTGATAAATATTTAAGACGCAAAGATTCCATTTTTTAGAGAGTTAAAGATTGCCCTCTTTACTCTTTGCAAACTTGCATCAAAGTTTTCAAGCTTTTTCTCTAACATTTGTTTATTTTTTTCTTCATATTTTGGTAAAACTATCAATAAATCTTCTCTTCTTTTGTCGCTTGTGATGTTAGAATCTAATTCTATCAATATATCAGATAATTTTATTTGTAAAGAACTAATCTCTGTATTTTTTAAATTTTTAGCAGAAATAATTCTTCTATAGAGTTGATCAAAACTATTTATACCAAGCATACTTCTGTTAGCAATTAAATCACTATTTATTACCGCATTTACTAAGATAATTTTATCACTTGATTTACTCATTGAAGCAAGTAAAGAGATAAAACTATCTGCTATATCTTCATATATATAATCTTTATAATACTTAAAATAGTCCTCAGCTATGGTATGAATAAATTTAATTCTGTTATTTGTTTGTAAGGTTTCTAATGCCTCTTCTTTAGAGTAATCTAAAAAATCCATGGCAAAAGAAATCCATTCGTTAGCCATTTCTTTAAAAAGAATATTAACAATATGCTTCAGTGTAAAATCTGATAAACTCTTTATATGTAGAAAATTGATATGTTCTCTTAAACTATCATCAACGAGTCTATTTGATAAAATGTGTATAACTTCTACTCTGTCTTTTTCTTTAAGTATATTTAACACTTCTTTTTCAAAAGAACTTTTTTTTGAAAAAATACTTTTTACTGTTTCATCAATATTCAACTTTATATACCTATATTAATTTTGCTATTGTTTGTGCGTATTTCACGTTATCGCCAGTTTTCACGTCAAGATCCAACATATCTTTTTGCGCTAAAACAATGATAGTAGAACCCATCTCAAAACATCCAAAATCATCGCCTTTGTTAAGATACAAGTTATCAAACTCATAAGACTGTGGAGATGTTGCTATAGCGTTTGTTTGTATCTTAGGCTCAAAACTCACCTGCATTACCCCAACATTTAAAGCAGATACTAGAATCATAAAAAATCTTTTTCCGGAACTTGTTTCACAATGAATCACAACTCTTTCATTTTCTATAAATAAATTTAGTCTTTTTTCAAGTGATGGGATGTTTACTGGGTAAAACTTCCCGGGAACATGCACAGCTTTTAAAACTTTTAGATTTGTAGGAATATGATAACGGTGGTAATCTTTAGGTGAAAGATAAAAATTAACAAAAGTTCCATCATGGACTTCATTTTTATCTTCTTGAGAAAACTCACTTCCGATAAAATCATCACATTTATAACGCATACCTTTAATTTGCAAGGCATAATCACTATGCATATCTCCACATTCTGAAATATAAGAATCACAAGGAGAAATAAAATCATCTCCATCCAGAGAAAACAATCTATCTTCTTTTAATCTTCTTGTAAATAAAGAATTTAAACTTTTATAGGTACTAGAATCATGAAAGTCACTCATATCTAAGCCCATAAGTCCAACATAAGAGCTATTTACAATTTTTTGAAACCATTTTGGAAATTCTTTACTTGCAAATTTTCCGAAATTTTGTGAGATAAGTGATGTTATATGTCTTTTTTTTACCCCAAGGGCACTTGTTTTACTGCGCATTCATCCTCCTACTTAGTTAATTTTTTTCTTAGCAAGTTCTTCAATTAGCACCGTGGCATACGAACCCTTTGGAAGCGTGAAGTTTAGTTCATATTGTGCTTCTATTTGGTTAAATCGGCCTTCTACATCTGTCGGATAAATCCAAGCATATCGTCTGGCTCCATCTGCATTAATATCATCATCAAAATCTTTTTCAATTTCACCTGCCATATCACTCGACATTTTTACTTTTTTACCACAAAGCATGCCAGTAACAGAAATAGCTCGTTGATTAAAACGCTCTAGGTCTTCTTCGCTACCATCAAAATCAAACAATCTACCATGAGGATAATGTTCCATAATATCACCTCTAAAGACTTTAAAGAAATGCTTTTGTGCTTGTAAATTTTTAAGTACATCTAAAGGCATATTTAAAAGTGTTTCTAATTCCTTAGCTTCAAAACTTGCAAGGAGTGTGTTGATTTCTAATCTTCTGCTCAACCACATATTAAAAAGGTGACTTTGATATGAGTTAATTAGAAGTTTTCTAATCTTAGGATTACGCTCTTTTTTATCACCTTTTGCAATTTTTTCACCATCTACATGGTTGTTTCCATCATTTCCAAAACGTTGATAGCCAAAATAATTTGGCATACCCGACTTAGAGATATTTTTTAATGCTTCATCTAGTTTAAGTGCTGATGTTGGATTAACTTTCTTTAACTTTATATAAAATCTATTCCCTTTTAAATGACCGATTCTAATCTTGTTATTATGATAAACCTTAGAGAGTATCTTAATACCCTCATGCTCAAAGCGTTCTAGTGCCTCTTCATGCTGTTTATGTATAGATATATACTGCTTGGTCATTGCATGCTTATCTTTCATTCCAGCATACCCAATGTCTCTATTTTTGATTCCTAAAAACCTTGCAAAAATTCCAACCATTTCCATAGTTGAAAGACTTTTCTTACGAACAAACATCACTAAATGCTCACCCTCACCCGAAAAATCATATAAAGGAATCTCTTCCACAACGAAGTCTCTTGGACTTTGTTTAAAACGAAAATCTATACTTGCATGCCCTAGTGAATAAAATCTATCCATTTTTTACCTTTAAAAATGATGTGCTTTACATCTATTTGTGTATTTAACTCTTTTTCCCACGCCAAAAATATGCAAGGGTGTTCTACTTCTTTGTGCTTGTCTGATTACAGCTTTTTTATTTCTCGGCGAAAACGAAACAAGCATTTCGTATTCTTCTCCACTACAACCTATCTCTTTAGGAATATGTTTGAAAAATTTATATCCTACTTTACTGGAATCACTTAACTTTTTCAAATCACTAAAAAGACCATCTGATATATCCATACCAGCACTTAATAAGTTTGCACTGTTTTGTATAAAAGTATCTCTTAGCTTTATATTTACAAACTTTGAATTTTTATGAAGTTTTTTTCCATTCATTAGACTTTTTAAGTTCTTTTTAGAATCACCTAAACTACCAGTATATGCAAAAAAATCACCCACTTTTCCTCCACTTCTTAAAAGTGGCTTTTTAGTTTTTGATATGATTGTCACTGTTATATCAAGCTTTGTATTACTAAGTGTGTCACCACCTATAATTTCGATACCAAACTCTTTGGCAACGCTCTTAAAACCACAAGCTAAAGCTTTCATCTCTCTTTTGCTTATGTGTCTTGGCATAGCGACACTCAGTAATGCATATTTAGGTGTAGCATTCATCGCTATAGCATCAGATATATTTACAAGCATTGCTTTTCTTGCAATTTGAAAATAACTCATCCATGCAGATTTAAAATGTACATTCTCAAAAAAAGCATCTTTTGAGTATACAAAACCATCAACAAATGCACCATCATCACCAATATGCTTGTTTTTAAATAAAGATATAAAATAATTTTCTAAGTTCAATCCAGCTTCTCTATGAATCATCCATTCTACACGATTAAGTGTATCTTAATGACCAAAAATATAAAATACTGTATATTATAACATTATTAGGACTATATATTGAAGCACTCTATTGAAAAAATATTTAAAAGACTCAGTTTACTTATACTTATCTCTCTAACCTTATCTATCTTAAGTCTTCTCTTTGTTACAGAACAATATTATTCATACAAAAAAATTCAAAACTTAGATAAACAAAAAGATACACTCATCAAAGTAATGAGTCAAATTCGTGATACCAAAGCGATAGATATTATCGAATTCAATTCAAATATATCTGTTATAAAAATTGAGCTAAGTAAACTAACTCAACAAAATCAATATAACTATATTTTAAATTATATTTTTCTAAGAAATGCACATGAATATAATGCCCAACTACAACAACTAGGCTTTTTGCTAAGTGATTTTGATTTTAGAGCAAGAGATTATTTAAAATACAAGGCAAAAAAAAGCGATAACTACTTTTACCTTAGTATCTTAGGAGAATCAAGCAATACTTTTACGCATATGATAGATAATATGAAACTAAGAAACATTGTATTTGATAGTGATAAATTTGATGTATTTAGTAAGCTCTTTCTTTTTTTAGTTCTACTTTTATTCACTACTTTTATCTGGAAAAAAATAAAACTTTATCGTATCTACAAGGATATACAATTTTTATATTCTACCGATACCAATAAATCAAACACAGTAATATACTCACAAGAAGTTGATGCAATTGCAATGCGCATGAATAGAAAAACTAAAATCTCTGATAATCCAAGTATGGTAGACCA
>JAFLJZ010000040.1 GCA_022712775.1 Sulfurimonas sp. | reverse complement strand
ATTCTACAACTGGTGCTGTATTATTTTGGGGAGCTTCTGCAACTTGATTTTGCTCAATTGGCTCTGAAATTTGACCCTCATCTTTTGTTGTCGTATATTTTACTTCTATACTTGGTTCTGATTTTATAGAGAACTCATCCACACTGTATACTTCATAAAGGTATGTAGTCTCTGGAGCAATCGATGGATCTATAAAAGTTTTTCCTTTGATATCTAAAAACTCTTCGCTAACAGAATCAAACCAACCTTTCTTTGCCTTTTTAGTCACAATAAAACTTTTGATTCTAGAATCACTTGAGTTCCAACTAATCTCTAAGTTTTTTCCTACCATATGTGCTTCTACTAAAGATGGAGTTTGTGGCTTAGAAAGACTTTTTCCATGTGCTGTGAGTACATCATTTTTACTTTCTAGTCCATCTTTATCAACTGTGCTGATTCTATAAAAATAATCTTCACCATCATCTTCTATATCATTAAGAAATTCATTTTCTTTTGTTGTTGTTAAAAGGTCGTAACCTTCATCAATTTTTTCTGCTCGATACACATTGTAATGTGAATAATCTTTAATCTCAGTCTTATTCCAAATAACAAGTATCTGTTTTGGTAAATTTTTTGTTGCTAAGATTCCAGCTACATTTTTTGGTAAAGCCTTTGTAAGTACCTTCACCTCTTGACTAGGGTTTGAAGTAATATCGTTATATGTTACAACTCTGATTCTATACTTATATACATATTCATCTTTTAAATCTTCATCTATATATTCAGCTGTTAAACGCCCGTCTAGTGTTTTAAGCTCATCCCACTCATCTTCTTCAAGTGTTTTTCTCTCTAAGATATACTTTTCAACTATTTGATTTGTATGTGGTCGCCAGATAATTTTCGCACTTCTTGGCATATTTGCAACTGCATGAATCCATGAAACAGAATCTAAAATAGGTAACGTATGGACTAAGAATTCTTTACTTGGATTTGATTCTGCTTCTTTTGAATATGTTTTAAAATAGTAAGCATATTTACTTTGTGGTTCTACATCAGTGTCAACATAGTGTGTTACAAAACGATTTTTTACAGTATCGTGAAATTCGAACTCGCTTACTTCGTCTCCCATAGTCTGTTTATAAATATAAATACCCTTTACTCTTTGGTCATTAATACTATTCCATTCTAAACCAACAGCTTTCATATCAACAAATACACCGTTAGGTGTTAGTTCAACTAAGGGCAAGGTAGAATCAACTACAGTTTTATCGTTTGTTGTTGGTGTTAAACCGCTACAACCACTAAATGTCAGTATTAAAACTGTTAAGAATGTAGCTAGGGTCCATAACTTCATTAATTTTCTCCGAGTTGAAATTTTTATTCATATAATTTTGCATTACATCATCCATATTTGCGACAAAGGACATCTTCTCTTTTGTAGTTGGATGTATAAAGTATATTATGTATGCATGAAGCAAAATACGTTCCGATTTCTCTTGTTTAGGTGCCACAGCATAGATATGGTCACCTAAAATATGTCTATTTATACTCTCTAAATGAACACGAATTTGGTGTGTTCTTCCAGTAAATAATTTACATGCTACAAACTGTGTACTTTCATCATTTGATGGTAAAAGTGTAGAAAACTGTGTTTTTGCATATTTTCCAGTACCAACATTTGCCATTTTTAAACGATTATTAGCACTTCTTCCAATATTAGTCTCAATTGTTGTAACATTTTCTTTTAGATGTGGAGTAAGTACGGCAATATAATATCTACCCATACTTTTATCTTGGAGTTGTTCAGATAAAAACTCATGCGCAGTGTTATTTTTTGCTACAACCATTGTCCCACTCGTACCCTTATCAAGACGATGAACGATTCCATGTCTTTCTTCACCACTAATAGTTGAAAGACGGATACCCTTATGCTTTAGCCAATCAACCAAGGTTGCATCTTTCACACTTGGAGCAGGATGCACAGTCACACCTGAAGGTTTATTTATAACCAAAACATCATCATCTTCGTAAAGAATCTCAACATCAAAATCAACATCTAATGCTTTTTCTTGTTTTGCTTCTGGAAATTCAACTTTTACAGTTTGGTCTAACTTTAGCTTTACACCTGGACGTGTTACTTTTTTATCATCTACTTCAACATTACCTTGTTTTATTAGGTATGCTACTTGAGAACGAGTTTGTCCTATTTCAGATGAAAGAAAAGTGTCTAATCTTTCTATAGTTTCACATATATAGCTTTTTATTTCGCTCATTTATGTCCTTTATTGTGATACAATTTTATAAATTATTTTGGAGATATAAATTTGTGGAGATTTGATAAGCGTATTTTAGCACAATTTGACTTCTTTTCAATCATTTTAATCATACCACTTGTAATTTTTTCGCACTTACTTATTAATGAAGTCGTTCCAGCACTTGCTCAAAAACAAACTGCATACATTGCTATCTCTGCCTTAGTCTTTTTATTTGTATTTTTTCTTCCTATTCGACGCATGAGTTGGCTTATTCCTCTTGTATACTGGCTAAATATTGGTCTTTTAGTTGCCGTAGAATTCTTTGGGCACGCTAGGCTTGGTGCACAAAGGTGGATAGAAATTCCTTTTGTAAATGCAACTATCCAACCCTCAGAGCTTGTAAAACCTGCGCTTATTTTAATGCTTGCTTATCTTATCAACAGAAATCCTCCTGATGTAAATGGGTATAGAATAAAAGATTTTTCTAAACTTAGCTTTTATATTTTACTTCCCTTTATCCTTATAGCAAAAGAACCCGATTTAGGAACAGCCTTAGTTTTACTTCTTATTGGGTACGGTGTTTTATTTTTTATTGGTGTATTTTGGAAAATATGGGCGACTATCATTGTAGGTATTTTCGTATTATCCCCTATAGCTTACGAATATGGACTAAAAGATTACCAAAAAATACGAATACAAGACTTCTTAAGTGAAAAACCTTCTTACCATGTTCAACAGTCTATTATCGCGATAGGTTCTGGTGGTCTAACTGGAAAATCAAAAGAAGAATCAACACAAACACAAATGAAATTTCTTCCCATTGCTACAAGTGACTTTATTTTTGCATTTGTTGTTGAGCGAAGTGGATTTTTAGGAGCCCTTGGACTGATACTTATTTATGTGATGCTTATCTTGCATCTATTTAGCTTAAGTGTATTTAACACCGACTATTACATAAAAGTTGTAAGTATTGCCATATCCTTTATGATTTTTATCTATATGGGTGTAAATATTTCTATGACAATAGGTTATGCACCCGTTGTTGGTGTCCCTCTACCTATGTTTTCTTATGGAGGAAGTAGCTTCTTAAACTTCATGGTTCTCTTTGCAATTATGCAAAATCTCATCACCTTTAGGTACAAAGATATGTATGATAAAAGTGGTACAAAAAGTTTTATGTAGAAGTCATCACTCTTAGTACTCTTCAAAGTCATCCTTAGTCGCACCACAATCAGGACATACCCAATCATCAGGAATATCTTCAAAAGCAGTTCCCGCAGCAATAGATCCATCTGGATCACCAATTACAGGATCATAAATCCAATCACATAAGGTACATATATATTTTTTAGACATAATAAATCCTTTAAAGATAAGTCTAACGAAAAAAAGATTATGGGTTTTTGAATAGTTTTAATTAATGTAAGTAATTGATTTTTGTCAACACAAAATTATCGTATCACATAGTCGTTTGTAGGGGTATTCTCTAGTTCCCACGCTTTGCTTGGGAATTTTCATCTCGTCACATCTCCTGAAGTATGATGGTTTTACTTATATTTTATGCATTACATATGAGAGATGGAACGAGAAAATAGTTTGTATTATTGATTTTGTTTTGTTATAATGCTATTACTTTAACTCCTAAATTAGCATAGTCAAGGGATTTATTTCCCTTGTCTCCCTAGACTTTTTTCATACATATATACTAAATCACTCAAGCTTTCTTGAAAATTTTGAAAATTTATATATTACTTCGCCAATTCTAAAATCTACTGATTACTACCCTAGTTTAATTGGCTTTGGTCAATGATTCAAAATAGACTTAACTATAGACCTAGAAAAGCACTGAAATACAAAACTCCATATGAAGTGTTTTTTGGAGAAATGAGTAAAAGGTTAGCTAGTTAAATTAGGTGGAAATTGCACTTGATATTAGAATTGGCGTTGCTTTAAATAAATATGGTGTAAGTAATTTATTTTTGAATTAGTTATGCTTAAGTTTTTAGCGAAGCATACGGTAGTATGTGAGTTTAAAAATTAAGTGCAAATAAACAAAAAGAAGTGGCGCGGTGGACGAGATTCGAACTCGCGACCCTCTGCGTGACAGGCAGATATTCTAACCAGCTGAACTACCACCGCACCTATATTGAAAAAAGTGTTCTTAAAAGAACATGCCACTTATGTTTTAATTAAAAAACTTGTTTATTTTGATTTAGTTGTGCATAAGATTTTAGCGAAGCATACTTTCGTATGTGAGCTGAAAGCTTCTGTGCAAATAAATAAAATTGTTTTTTGAAATAGATGTGCTAAGGTTGAAGCGAAGTGTACTTTAGTACATGAGTTTCAATCTTCGTGCATATATTTTAAAAATGGTGGGCATTACAAGACTCGAACTTGTGACATCTACCTTGTAAGGGTAGCGCTCTACCAACTGAGCTAAACGCCCTCTGCTTTTTAGCTTATGCTTCGTTGTTCCCTCTTTCGGATAGTAAACTATTCCTCAATAAGTCTCGCCTTGCCTAAACAAAAAATCAAAAGTTTAGAATTAAATCTAAAATTTTCTAACACCAAAATTAAGTGGCGACCCCTAAAGGATTTGAACCTCTGTTCCTACCATGAAGTGATAGTGTCCTTGGCCACTAGACGAAAGGGTCACTGTACTTTCATAAACGAAAGGTTTTTCAACAATTTTATTTTGCTTTAGTTGTGCTAAAGGTTTTTGCAAAGCGTACGAAAGTACGTGAGCTAAAAGCTTAAGTGCAAATAATCAAAATGGTGGGCATTACAAGACTCGAACTTGTGACATCTACCTTGTAAGGGTAGCGCTCTACCAACTGAGCTAAACGCCCAAATTGTCTCTTTTTAGCTTATGCTTCGTCGTTCCCTCTTTCGGATACTTGGCGTATTCCTCAATCAGTCTCTCCTTGTCTAAACAAAAAATAGATAAATTTGACAATAAAACTAAAATGTTTTTTTGATTTAGTTGTGCTGAAGTTTTTAGCGAAGCATACATCAAGTATGTGAGCCCAAAGCTGAAGTGCAAATAAACAAAAAAATGGCGCGGTGGACGAGATTCGAACTCGCGACCCTCTGCGTGACAGGCAGATATTCTAACCAGCTGAACTACCACCGCATACATTATTTTAGTTTTTATAAAATGGTGTCCTGTGATGGATTCGAACCATCGGCCACATCATTAAAAGTGACGTGCTCTACCAGCTGAGCTAACAAGACATTTTCTCTAAATCTTTAAGAGGTCGAAATTATAGACAAAATGATTTTAATTGTCAATATATTTTAGCTTAAATTTAAAAAAATAGATCTTTATCGATACTTACTAACATTTTGATAGCATAAAGGACACTTTGATGTTGGACATAGTTCCTGTCTCCACTAAGCATTAAATGGACTTCTTTATGCTCTGTTTTACTTCGTGCACTAATGTATACCGTACCTACAGGTTTAAACTCCGTTCCCCCACCATCTCCTGCGATTCCACTCACAGACAGAGTATAATCAGCGTTACTTACGTTCATAGCGCCATCACTCATTTGCTCCACAACTTGTTCAC
>JAFLJZ010000039.1 GCA_022712775.1 Sulfurimonas sp. | reverse complement strand
CTATGCCTACTGAGAGTATTATTAGAGACCATCAAGAAGCATACTGTGATGCTCTTGAAGCAGCAGGAAGTGTTGGTGAAAGCACCCCTTTTGTGGAGTTTATGCTTGAGATGATTCTTCAGACCATACAAGATGTCCCCGATAATGACCCTTATAATGTCCCCAAAGAGAGAACAGAGCTGATACTCGACTATCTTGTCAAAACACCTGAGATAAGTGTGCGTAAACTCTCCGAACTACTCTCAGTCAGCGACAAGACTATTAAGCGTGACCTTGAAAAACTCAAAGATCAACAGAAAATAGAACGCATAGGCAGTAACCGTAAAGGCTACTGGCAAATCAATAAGATCGATAGTTAAGCTAAATAGACATAAGTAGAAGGAGCAGGTATGAGATGGATATTGATAGTTGCGTTATTTGCCATGACGGCATATGGAAATTATGATTTTACTCCACAGCAAAAGATATGCCCTAAGGGTGAGCATTGGATAATAACAGTAAAGGGGAAGTTGGATAAGGAAACAGGTAAGTACGTTCCTCGTCGTGGTAGACCTGAATCAAAATGTGTCAAGGTGGAAGAGAAGAAACCCAATAAGCCTAAAGCACCCAAAGCACCAAAAGAGATTAAAGAGGATAAAACCCCAACCATCTTGCAGATCTACAAGTATGGAGGGGCTCATGGCATGGGTGGTAGTTTCCCCTCTATGAGTAGTTGTATGGAAAAGCAAAGAAGCCTTACTAAGGCAAATGCTGGGTTAGACTATTCGTATAAGTGTATAGAAAAATAAGTGCTTATATCTTCTCGCTAATGGATTTCATTTCTAACAGGGATTGTTCTATCTTTTCAAGTATGGATTGGGATGCATAAGGGAGTAAGGTTACTATGTCTCCATAGCGTACTGGCATCAGTGTATCAACATAAAACTTCTCTACCACTTTCTTTTCCTTATCACTTAGAGATTCCAATATGTGCTTGATCTGTCTTGCCCGTGTCTTTTCGTCTTCCGTAAACAGTGACTGTTCAGTGACCTGAAGCGTGTCGGCGATATACGGTATAAGGTCTGCATTGATAACACTTTTACCACTTAGATAAGCATAGACTGCCTTCTCACTCATAGTTTCACCTGTACGTTTAGACTTTGGTTCAAGTGCAATGAGCCGTTTGGCAAACTCTCTTTTTGTTAAGCCTTTTTCTTCTATTAGTAGATTTATCTGTTCATACACTGCCATTATTCACCCTTTGAGTCATTTTAGGGGAATTTAATCTAGCAATATTAGTACAAGTGTCTATTAATTCTATCAATGGTAGAATATGATACTTTAAAGGGAGAATTGAATGAAAAGAATACTAATAACTATGACTGTACTAAGTATATATCTAAATGCTACTCCAGTCACACTGAACAATACGGGCTTAATTACTAAGCTGGAAAAGTTTACACCTATTTGTACATACTACAGCAAGACTATGAATCAACCACTACATATCAGACAGTTGTGTAAGAGGTACAATAATCGCTTGGATGACATATTAAAAACAGGTTATAGATTAGACAGAAATATTGTTTCTCAAAAGCATACACATCTCTATAATGGTAAAATGCATACCTGCACTAATCAATCACACAAGAAGACATCTTACAGCACGACAGCACTTAAAAACTATAGAACACACCTATTGAGTTTAGATAAGTTACGTGACCAAATAATAGAAGATGTTTCAAGAGAGAAGTCAAAAGCAAGAAGAAGCTACGATGTTGCGTATCATGAGAAGTTAATACGAGAAGATGTTATTCGTCTATATGACAGTGATAAAACTTTTATAAGTGAACACTGGGAGGCATATACCAATAATCCTAGATATATAAAGATGCTTAAAGATAAAGATGAAGCATTGCTTTCACAAGAACAGCGTGAGTATCTTGCTCAGCAGCAAAAAGAAGAGGAGAGAAGAAATTCCATAGAAGATGCTAGATGGCATGAAATGTGTAGCAATAATATGACAGCAGAAAGACATCATGCAAAAAAAGGCGGAAAGCTAACCGGCAGAGTTACTGACTCCCAAAACAAAGGGGGCAAGGGTTACTTTGTAGAAACGCTGGGAGGGATGGGAGCTACATTCTTTGTAGTGGGAGGTCCCCTGCATACAAAAGGTGAATATATAACATCACCTATACATGTAGCCTCAAAAGGCGAAACAAGGTCAACCACACTTACAAACAGTAGAGGAGTTAAAACAGAGGGTAGTGTACTTGTTGTAGAGTATAACGACAAATGTACTAAGGGAGCATCCTATTCCCGAGATCTGGTAAAGAAAACGAAGCGTCTCAATAATGCTCTGCGTGGTAATAACTCTGGTAGCACTTTGATCTATGATGGTAGAAAAAATAGAAACTAAAGAATTTAAAGAAGTGATTTTTAATGTTCAACTTTAAAAAACAAGACCTCATATCAGAAGCAGTAGACGAAGCTATAGGCTCACGTCAGAAGTATATAGGGTTTATAAAAGAATACACCTTGACGAAAGAAGACAAAGAGACTCTGTTGCAAGCGAGTATCTCTGTGAAGAAAAAAGATCCCAATAAAAAAATTGTTGCTGAGGCTCATGCCGTAATGGTAAAAGTTGGAGCTATATCAGAAAAGCAGAGTTTAATACAAGAGGAAACGCTTGTCTATGTGGGAGATTACGCCAAACAAAATGGGCTAAATCCTAAAGTAGTCATTGAAAAAATAAAGGCAGGTGAGCTAGCAGGTAAAATACATATGCAAGAATGGTTTGTAGATGTTGCTCTTTCCAAAGAGATGAGTAACTCGTCAACTAGACTAAAAGTTGAGGAACAAGAATGGTTTGAAGATGTTACTCTTTCCGAAGCCAAGGATGAAGAAGCTACAAAAGAGTCTGTCAGCAAGAAAGAGACACTTCGTAATGAGCCCAGAGGCATTAAATTCGCACTTTATTCTTTGTCGCTTTCTTTAATGCTTGGTATAGTAGTGGGGCTATTTGCCATATTAAGTATGATTCTTCATGCTAATGCTAGTCATCTGGCATCAAGCGTATTTGCATATATTGGACTCATTATTGCAGTGAATATTGTACTTAGTTGGTATATTATTAAAGCTATAGTCAATGGTGTCAAGTGGGTAAAGACAGCATATTTAATATTTGTATTTATCTCACTATTTACCTTTTTCCCTACTCTTGATTCCATAAGCTGGATGAAGGGAATCTATAGATTCAATTTTGTAACACAGGAGATCCTTGCTATCTTTGCATCCATTGGACTATTACTTCCATCTTCCTCTAATTGGTTTGAATCTGTGTCAATGAAGAAGCAAGACAATTCTAAAGCTTCAGCAATATATGAGAGTGCTATTCAGGCTATAAAAAGACATCTGATTCAAACAATTCTGTTTCATATATCGAAGAGATAAGGAAACTTGGAGAACTTAAAGAAGAAGGTCTTTTAACAGAAGAAGAGTTCCTTCAGCAGAAACAAAAGCTGCTAAAGAATCAGATATAATTTCACCTACAGGAGTCAAAATGAAAATTATATCTATCTTATTACTGCTTGTATCTTTAATCCCTGCCAAGGACTATATCGACATGTATGCGAATGATGCATCAGACCAATCAAAGAAAAAAATTATCTCTGTAAAATTAACTGTTTGCGGAGTTTCTTTTGGCACACATCACGGCTTGTATATAAAGACATATCAAAGAAATGAGAAGTATAGAACATGTGAAGAACTTGCACCTCTGTTTGGGCATGTAACTATTAGCCCGTACAGTACGAACAAGAAAAAGTCTGGCAATGACGGAAGTATTGGGTTTGGCAAGAAGCCACATCAATGCCATGTTGAACTTGACAATGTAAATGGAAAACTTACTGGCATACCTTATGGAGACAAGGCTGTCTGTTCAGGTATAAACCCAAAAAAATCCATACTCCAATCCAAGCCTCTACAGTGACATAAAAACCTATTTTTAAAACTGATTCTGCACCGTTTGGCTAAAAAATATCTACACTACCTCTGCTACTCCTCTTTTTTGATCTACGCCTGTGTTT
>JAFLJZ010000038.1 GCA_022712775.1 Sulfurimonas sp. | reverse complement strand
ACACTTCTTATTAAAGTAACCCAAGAGGGTGTGGCATGCCATACTGGACGAAAGTCTTGCTTTTTTACAGAACTAGAATCGGGTGAAGCAAACTCTGAAGTTGAAGTAAGTTCAGAGGCTTTATATGGCGTTATAGATACACTTTACCATACGATTCAAGAGCGTAAAAATGCAGACCCTAGTTCATCATGGACAGCAAAACTTTTTGCAAAAGGTGACAATACAATTTTGAAAAAAGTTGTAGAAGAATCTGGTGAATTTTGTTTTGCATATAAAGACAATGATGAAAAAGAGATGGTTTATGAAGCAGCTGATTTAACGTATCATATGCTAGTTGCACTCGCAGCTAAAAATATTTCACCAGATAGAATCAAACAAGAACTCGCTCGTAGATTTGAGATGAGTGGAATCGCAGAAAAGAACGCTAGGAAAGATTAATGAAAGAAAAAATCACTGCCTTTTTAGATGACTTAATCATGTATGATTATGTTCTTTTTGGTGGTGCTTTTATTCTTTTTATTTTATTTATTATTTTAGGTCTTGTGCTTAGGAAAAAGGTGGGTTTTGCGATTTTCTTTATACTGCTTGTGTTTACCATACTTTTTTTAGCCCCAACTCTTGGGTATATCAAAATGCATGCGTATCTTTTTAAAAACTCTACAACTTTACTTACGCAAAAAAGGTTAGAATTTACTGATGCTATTGTTGTTAAAGGAAGTTTAAAAAATGAATCAAAGCGTAATTTTAGAGAGTGTAAAATTACGGCTAAGGTGCATAAAGTCAGTAGAAATAAAGTAAGAAATTATCTTTTTAAATTTAAAACAATCAAGAAAATGTCGATAATAGAGAATGATATTATGAAAGATGAGACAAGAAATTTCAAAATTATAATTTCACCCTTTACGTATTCTCGTGATTATAATATTACTCTAGGAGCAAGCTGTAAATGACATTATTTAATTATTGGCACTATATATTTTTAGCTATTATTTTTTTTATTTTTATTGGGGGAATAGTATCCTCTTTTAAACAAGAGCAAAAGAAGATGGTAATTCCTATGGTAATTTCAGTTACTTTGATTACTTTTGTCTTAGTTTTTTTCTCAATAATTGTTATTGATAAGTACACAAAAAAAGTAGAGCTTTCTAAGTTGAAAAATAAAAGACTATTAAGCACAGAGCAAATCGTTTATACAGGTTTTATAAAAAATACAGGAAACCATACAATTGGAAAGGTTTATTTTGAGATTAAACTTGTCAACCGTGGACATGCAACAGGGAATGTAAAAGGTGGTAATTTTTATAAGCCAAGTGGATTTTCTGATTTCTTTTCTGGATTTGGAGGAAGTAGAGATACTAAAGCACAAACAATTACAAAAGAATTTTTAGTTGCAAAAAATTTAAAACCTGGAACAGGAAAATCTTTTCGTGTCTATTTTAAATATCCAGGGTACTTTAGGAGTGTAGCAGATTTTTCAGAGGTATATGGTCGCTAGAGCCTCTAGTATTTTAAACCTAAAGGCTTAAGTGCTTTATTGATATTTTTTATTTGAATGTTTTTATCTTTACACCATGAAGGTGCAAGTAATGAATCATCATTAATCCCTGCTGTTACTCTTTGAACAGATACATTTTCAGGTTTTAGCTTAATAGTCTCAACTAAAATATCAAGATACTCTTCTTCGCTAATAGGTGTAAATTTTCCAGAGTTAAATTCATTTGCAAGGGCTGTTCTTTTTACAACATAAAGCGGATGATACTTTACAGAATCTATTCCCCACTCATACGCTGCTTTAGCTGTTTGAATCATCATAGTACGACTTTCATCAGGAAGACCAAAAATAAGATGCCCACAGACATTTAAACCTGCTTGTTTAGACTTTTGTATCCATTTTTTCACATTAGCAGAATCATGACCACGATTGATTTTAATAAGTGTTTCATCATAGATAGATTGAATCCCAAATTCTATCCATATCTCACTTGTTTTGTTAAGCTCTCCAAGGTACGAAAGTGTTTCTTCTGTTATAGAATCAGAACGTGTACCTATGCTTAATCCTACTACATTCTCAAATGAGAGTGCTTTTTCATAAAGTGCTTTGAGTGTTTCAAAGGGAGCATATGTATTTGTAAATGATTGAAAATATACAAGAAATTTTTTGGCTCCATATTCTTTTTTTTGTCGTGCAGAAATTGCTTTAAACTGGAACTCTAGTTGTTGGAGTTGTTTATCTAAATGAGGATTTTCTTTTGAATCTAGGTTTAAGTGGAAACCTTTTAGTTCTTGAACTTCATTTGCACTTGCTGAAAAAGAATCATTTTCACAAAATGTACATCCACCTTTTGCAACAGTACCATCAATATTTGGACAAGTAAAACCAGAGATATTTATCCCTACCTTGTAAACCTTGCATCCAAATTTATCTTTAAGATAATTACCATACGTATAGATCTGTTTCATTAAACGATATATTTTCCAGTAAAACAGGCTGTACAGTAGTTATCCTTAGTTGCATTAACACTTTTAAGGAGTGATTCCTCACAAAGATAAGCAAGACTATCAGCACCAATGTATTCACAAATTTCTTTTATTGTCATATTTGCAGCGATAAGGTTTTCTTTGTCTGGAGTGTCGACACCATAAAAACAAGGGTCAGTTGTTGGTGGAGAAGAAACACGCATATGAACTTCACTTGCTCCAGCTTCTTTGAGCATTCTAATGATTCTTCTTGAAGTAGTTCCTCGAACAATAGAATCATCAATAACAATTACTTTTTTCCCTTTAATTACAGCAGTCATAGGAGAAAGTTTCATTTTTACTTTTAAATCACGCATCTCTTGAGTTGGTTCAATAAATGTACGACCAATATAATGGTTTCTCATGATTCCCATTTCGTAAGGGATACCACTTTCTTGTGCATACCCAATAGCGGCAGGAACACCACCATCAGGAACAGGGATAACAACATCGGCTTCAACAGGCTGAATGTGTGCTAACTCTTTACCCATATTTTTTCTTGTTTGGTATACAGATTGACCAAACACTAATGAATCTGGACGTGCAAAATATACATACTCAAAAATACAATGTTTAGGAGTTGATTCAAAAACTTTTATAGATTTTGGTTCCTTATCTTTTTCAAATATAAGAAGTTCACCTGGTTCAACATCACGAATGAATGTAGCACCTACAAGGTCAAAAGCACATGTTTCAGAAGCTACTATATAGCCTCCATTAGGTAAACGACCAAGACTAAGAGGACGAAAACCAAAACGATCTCGCATAGCAAACATTTTTTTTCTACTTAAAAATACTAGAGAAAATGCACCTTCTATTCTTTGTACTGCATCTATGATTCTATCGGTGAGTTTTTCTTTTTCACTTTTAGCGATAAGATGAATAAGGTTTTCAGTATCCATAAAAGTTTGAAAAATTGCACCTTTTTCAATGAGCTTATTTCGAACTTCTTCTGCATTTGTAAGGTTACCATTATGCACTATAGCCATTTCACCTAAGTCATAACGTGCAAATACTGGTTGTGCATCAAGAATAGAATCATCGCCAGCAGTAGAGTACCTTGTATGACCTATTGCACTTGAACCACTTAGAGTTTTAAGTTTTGCTTCATCAAAAACACGCATTACAAGACCACGTTTTTTAATTGTATGAAGTTTTTTTCCATCAGAAGAACTAATTCCTGCTGCTTCTTGACCACGATGTTGAAGAGCATGGAGGGAGAAATAAGCTAGTTTTGATGCTTCTTCATGACCAAATATACCAACAACTGCACACTTTTCATTCATATTTTCATGCAAGAGAAAATCCTTGTAAATTATTAATGCAATTATAGCTCAAATATATAAAATAGGCTCAAGAGACACAGAATTAGTTCTAAATATTTAGAATAAAATGGAACAAAACTTGCTATGATATTTTAAAATATCTAATAAAAGGTAGGTCTATGAACATTGTATTACGCAATAATCTTATCCTTATCACTACAGATTTTGAGACTTTAAATGTTTGCTGGATGCAAGAGTTTTTAAATCATCACGCTCGCGGTATGCTTTTTTTACCTAAGGCTGTGCTTGTATTTAGAAATGAATCCTTAACTGAGATTAGAGAAGATTTTTTATGTCAACTGAGTGAACATCATGCTTCTACACATGATTTTTCACATGAGTTTTTTTTGCGTTCTATGTTAAAGTATGGTAATCAACCTATAAAAATAGAACTTAATAAGCTTGAAGAACCAGAGGTTACCAAAGTAAAGCTATATGCTTATGATAAGGGTACTGTATTAATATCTTTAGATAAGCCAAATCCTTGGATTATCAATTATCTCCGTTCTCAACTTGAAGTTTATGTAGAAAGAGGTACTGATGTTTCTCTTGTAATTGATGTGAGTGAATTTAAGGCAAAATCTAGACTAGAACGTGCTTTAAATAAGCGACATATTTTACATTATCAAATCCAATATACCTATGATAATCATTTTATGTCCAAGCTTTATTCTGATTTTACTGATTTTAGTTTTGGTGATCTTTGTAAAGATTCTGAGGAAGATGAACATGTACAGTTTTACACGATTCTAGAATGTCCAGTAGGTGCATCACAAGACGCTTTGAAAAAGTCATATAAAAAATTGACGAAAGTCTATCATCCAGATAAAATTTTTCACGAAACTCCAAATATGGTTGAACATTACACACAGAAGTTTCAACTACTTCAAGAAGCCTATACAGCACTTCGTGTAGTTTCTTAAAGAAACAATTATATACATTATAATGAGCAAAGCCCATTATAAATGGCAGGGACTTAAAAGTCCCTATAACCCCCTAAAGCTACAAAAAACAATTTTTGAGATTAAAGAAATTCTTCTATAAGCTCTTCTTTTGAAGTACTTTTAACAAGTGCACTAAAATCACTTGAAGAATAAAGTGCTAAATCTTTGCCTTGGAGTGCTGATAATTCTTTAGAAAAACCTCTTTTTGAAAAAAGAACGATTTGCGTTGGTTCAATATCGAGCTTTTCGCATTTTTCACGTACTTTATGTAACTCTTTTTTATTGACCTGATGATTGGTCCACTTACATTCGCCAACAAATATTAACTCATCATCTGTAATTGTTAATATATCTATCTCTATATTTGCATCCCAGTAACTACCAGAACTAATCACCTGAGAATCACGAATATGGTAGTTAAGAAGAACTTCGGATAATTCTTCAAATACTAAACTTGTATAGGAATTTTGTTTTATCGTAAAATCTGCAAAAAGTTTTTCATAATTTCGCTCAAGTATATCTTTGGTATGAGGAGCTATAAAGTAAAACCAGAATCGTACAAAAGGTTGTGTGAAAAGCACCTTGTGAGAGATTCTATGTCGTGAAATAGAGCGCTTAAGCTTATGATTTGGATTTAAGCTTTTTGCTGGTTCTTCTCGTGAGTATTCTATACTTACGAGACCTTTTTCTTCTAAGTAGTTTAAGGCTGCTCCACCATTTCCATTGTTAAGTCCAGCACGCTTAAAAGCAGAAAATATCCTTCTATCTCCAACTGCTAAGGCACGAAGAAGTCTCTTGTTGTTTGTTTCTCCAAGGGTGAGGTTTTCCATCTTTTCATTTAGAGAAGAGAAGTTTTCAAGGATAAGTTCTTCTATGAGGGTAGTGATGGGTTTTGTTGTGTCAATCTCCCAGCCAAGACCACCAAAAACAGCAAAGTATTCTATTTGGAGTTCCATGTCATTTGGGTAGTTTCTCTTGTAAAAAGAGCGAAATTGGTTTAATAGTTTAGGCATGTCTTAATTGTAGCTAAGTTTATTTAATACCAATCCCCACTAATAATCAAAAGTTTAAATAAAAGATAAGCTATTAGATACAAGGCAAACTATTGCAGGAGCTACTGGTAGCTTCAAAATAGTTTAACGCAATAGATGATAGCTTATCTTTTACCCGTAGGGCGAATATATTGCATCATATTGCTTCGTTAAAAATCCTTGAAGCTACTAGTAGCTCCTACGGGCTTTTGCCTTGCACTATGACACAATATATTCGTTTAAACTTTTGATTATTAGTGGGGATTGGTATAATATCTACATCTCACTTCCCCATTTAAGTGTGTCGATTCCATATCTTTCTCGTAGTATTTGAACAGAGTTAGTGAGTTTTTTCATCCTTTGTTCTTCGTGAAAGCCTATAAGCGACAACTCTTTTTTAGAATCACGGGTAAAGTTTGAACAGTTGATACTTAGACGAATAACATGAAGTCTTCTTTGTGTATCTGCTTCATTAAAAAGTTGTATGCAAAGCTCATTAAACTTTTTTTCGGTAAATATTTCACTTAGAGAAATATTTTTATGTGACTTTTGGTTTTGCTCATAAGCGATACTTAGATGAAATACAGTTGGAATCACCTTAAGTTTTAGAATAGCAAAACTAAGATGACGGACTAAAATATGTACCCGTCTTTTTAGCTCGATTCTATCATGTATGGGTTCTATCGTTCTAGAGATTCCAATAGACTTTCTTCTATGCGTTGTTTTGATAGGGGCATCACTTAGTCCACTCACTCTTTTATACAAGTCTTTTGCATACGGTCCCCATGATTCTATCGTACCTCGTCTTTGTATAAACTCTCCAAGTGTGTGAATATGGACAGAGTTAAGCTTGTGTTTCATACTCTTTCCAATTCCAGCAAAGTCGCCAACTTTTATAGGGTTTACAAACTCCTTAAAATTATGTGCATAAATTGTTTTACATCCAAAAGGTTTAGCGTAGGTTGTTGCTAGTTTTGCGATGTACCTTGTTTTTGCCGCACCTATTGAAACGGGAAGCTTGATTTTTTTCTTTATTTCATGGCGAAGATTAGCTATAAACTGTTCTACATCTTCGTCTGCTATCCAGCCAGACAAATCACCATAAAATTCATCAATGCTTGCCTGCTCTATAAGTGGAATCTTCGTACATAAAAACTCATGAAGTTCATGAGAAAGTTTTTGATACAGCGACATATTTGGTGCTTTGATGATGAGATGAGGACAAAGTAGAAGTGCTTCTGTGATTTGCATAGTGGTTTTAATCCCGTATGCTCTTGCTTCATAAGAAGAGGTAGTAAGAATACCTCGAATCTTTCCATCTGCATCTTTAAAGGATTCTATGTCATCATCACTTTTTTCATAGGCTTTATAAAAAGTAGGAACAAAACTACCAGAATTTTCAAAGTTTACAGTTTGGTTTTTTGCATCGCGTGAGAATATCTTAGTATCACTTCTTCCACCTATAGCGATAGGCTTACCTTTAAGGCTAGTATCAACAATTCTAGCAGCACTTGCAAAAAAGCAATCTATATCTATATGTATTTTCATTTCTTATTTTTCTGCCATTGTGATATAATTTCAACATAAGTGATTAGAAGAGTTAAACTCTTCTAATCTTAAAGTCGACTTCGAATTTCCAGATTCTAAAAGTCAACTTTAGTCTAAACCTTTTCATAAGGTTAGCCTTATGTTGAATTTGTCCCAACAATTATTTGTTGGGAACATTTGTATTTTACTTAAAATCGTTCACTTCATTTTAAAACATTGCATTTTGTCATAAAAATCTTGTTACAATTCACTTATGAAATATTTACTCTTAATTATTAGTATTTTTTTTACAGCGTGTAGTATTACAAACTATGAAAAGACACAAACAAAAATCATTATAATAAAGTCTCCTAAGCTTAAATTTGCAGATATTGGGTATATTCGAAATACTGAGAGAGCTATAGAACTTGAACTTTTTATAGCAGGTAACCCTGTTGAAAAAATTACGATAAATCATCTTATCTGCACGAGTGAAGGGTGCATGAGTAAGAGTGGGTTTAATGAAGATTATCTTTGTTCTTTTTATCCAGATGACTTACTTCAAAACATACTTTTAGGGCATGAAATTTATGAGGGTAAGGGCAAAGTTAAAACAGCAGATGGCTTTGAGCAAAAGATAAATACAGTAAATGTAAATATAAAATATAGAGTAGATTCTAAAGCAATTTTCTTTAAAGATTCAAATAATAAAATAATATTTAAGATTAAGGATACAAAATAAATGATAAGAATTCAAAGTGGAAAGTGCCACAGGTTAGCACGTCTAAAAATTCAATGCAGGGAGGCACTAAATGCCGACTCGTAAAAACCATACTAAGTTTGTTGGAGCACATACAAGTGCGAGTGGTGGTGTTTTTAACGCAGTAAATAACGCGAATGAAATAGGTGCAAAAGCTTTTGCACTATTTACAAAGAACCAGAAAAGATGGGATGCGAAACCTTTTGATGCTAAGACTTTAGACACTTGGTTTGAAACGCTAGAAAAAAGTGGGATTCAGCCTAAACATATTTTACCTCACGACAGTTATTTAATTAATTTAGGTAATCCTGATTCTGAGAAGTTAGAAAAAAGTAGAGTGGCTTTTATAGATGAGCTAGAGAGATGTGAGATTCTAGGACTAGATAGACTTAACTTTCATCCAGGAAGCCACTTAGTGAAGTTTAAAGCGGCAGAAAAAAGAGACCCAGAATTTGTGCAAAAAATAGAAAATGAATGTTTAGACTTAATTGCAGAATCTATAAACTATGCACTTGATAAAACTTCGAATGTGAAAGCAGTCATAGAAAATACGGCAGGTCAGGGTACAAACCTTGGGTATAAGTTTGAGCATTTAGCGTATATAATAGATAGAATCGAAGATAAGTCACGTATTGGTGTGTGTATAGATACTTGCCATATGTTTACAGCAGGCTATGACATAAGAACAAAAGAAACATACGATGATACTTGGTCTAAATTTGATTCTATAGTTGGCTCAAAGTACTTAATGGGAATGCACATCAATGATTCTAAGCCACCATTGGGAAGTAGAGTAGATAGACATCATTCTTTAGGAAAGGGTGAGATAGGGCTAGATGCCTTTAGATTTATTATGAATGATTCTCGTATGGATGATATTCCTTTAGTTCTTGAAACGATTGATGAAACAATTTGGAAAGATGAGATAGAATTGTTATATTCATTCGTAAAGTAAAAGGGTTTTAATGAAGAGTTTAATTAATTTTTTGTCGGCAAAAACAGTTGAAAAAGCAGCGATTTTTGAGCATTTAAAATGTAATGAAGTAGAAGCAAAAATACTTCAATATTTAGCTAAAAAATATATGGAAGGTGAAGATGATATGCTCATTTTAAACCTTTTACAAGACCTTTATGGAAATGAAAAGTATGAGTTTTTAGAGTATTTAAAGCAGATTAAAAACCTTTTAGAATTAGGTTGGTTACATCAGCAAAGTTTTACACCGATAAAAATATCTGAGGTTACTCCACTTGAACTTTTAAATTCATCTGTAGGACTTTCGCCCTCTTTTTTACGCTTGCTTCAGTATGGAACATTAGAATCAGATTTACCAGATATTAAACCATATGCAGACCATCTTGAATACTTACAAGACCAGTTTTTCAGAATTGAATTGTATCAAAAAATGAGTGTGATTCGTCAAAATGTGCATGAACACTCTTTGGGGATAGATAGAGTTCAAACTAAACTCCAGATGTTGGAGAAAAGAATCCAAGAAAGAGTAGAACAAACATCTGAAAAATTAGTACTCGATAAATTTTTTAAACAAAAAAAGATGGATATTAAAGAGCAGGTTATTTTTATAGCATTACTTCGTGAAGAGTACTCTGCAACTGATGCATCTTTGCGTGAAATGAATGCTCTAATAGAGTTAATCTCTTTAGATGAGTACGACAGAATTAAAAATCGTTCTTTACTTGAAGATGGCGCGAACTTAATCAATGAGGGAATAATTGATTATGAAGAAATGTTAAATCCTTTTGGTGGGATTTCGCGTGCTTTTTTTATTGTAGATGAGGTACTTCAAAATATTATTCATCCACAAAAAAATAAAAAAGTAAGACGATTAAAATTAAATGTACTTATAGAAGAGCAAGATATTTTTTCCCTTATAGAACCAGAAACTTCTCTTGATGATGTAGTTCTTAATGAGAAAACAGAACAAACATTAAATAACCTGATGAAACAAGTAGATAAAAAGGTAGTCAGCCGTTTAGTTGAGTGGGGTATTAAAGACAAAAAAAGTGGAATTGATGCAAGAATTATTTTTTATGGAGCGGCTGGAACGGGTAAAACAATGACAGCATATTCCCTTGCTAAATCCTTAAAAAGACAGGTTCTAGCCTTTGATTGTTCTAAGATTCTCTCTATGTATGTGGGAGAAAGTGAGAAAAATGTACGTAAAATATTTGATACTTTTTATGATTTATGTGAAAAGACAAAGTCAGAGCCTATACTGTTACTAAATGAAGCAGATCAATTTTTAGGGGCTCGTTCAAGTGGAAATATAACAGGCTCGGATCAGATGCACAATCAAATGCAAAATATATTTTTAGAGCAAATTGAGAACTTTAAAGGGATGCTAATCGCAACAACAAATCTACTTGAAAATATAGATAAAGCATTTTCAAGAAG
>JAFLJZ010000037.1 GCA_022712775.1 Sulfurimonas sp. | reverse complement strand
ACTTCTGTACCTTCTTGTAGAAAGTCATCAAGTTCTTGGTGTCTATTTTGTAAAATAGTTTCAAAATCATCTTGTGTTACTGGTTTGTTATCAGTAAATTTATCAAGTAAAATATTGTTTGTGCCCATAAGAACAAGATAACTTTGCCCAACAAAATCAAGCATTACAACGCTATTTTGTTCATTTATATTTTTTTGAAATCGTATACTAACACCATCAGCCGTTTCACCTTTTGCATCTTTTGCTACTTTAAATAACCAAGAGTTCGATCTGTTTGTTTTAGTCCCAGGGGAGGGTATTTTATTTTTAAGTATAAATAAAATAATAATACCTATAAGCAAAATACCTACAACAATATAATAATTTTGAGAAATTTCAGAATCTTTTTTTGTTGGTAAAGATGATGTGAATGTAGTATTTTTAGAAGAAGTTGTTTGTTCCTCTGTTCTTGCTTTATTTATTGGAGTGTTTTTAGCAAAACGTAATCGTAATCCGTATGAATCAGATGTTTTAGAGGCTTTTAAGCTTATAGAATCGGGTACAACAGCAATTATTTTTGTATAATTAGCTAATGGAACTATATTTATTGAGTTTAAAAATTTTGAAGAAAGAATTTTTGTTTTTGTGGATTCAATCGAAGCATCTTCAAGTTTAATAATTATTTTTGTCGCAGATTTACTTTGTTTGATTTTACCTTCATAGGGTGTATCGAATGTTATCATAACATCGACTCTATCAGTTCTATCGTAAATATTATAACTTAGAATTTTTGAGGCGCTAAGTAAAAGTGGTAAGAGTATAAGAAGTATTATTTTAGTCATCTTTTTCCTTTGCTAAATGATAAAGAACAGCAGAACTGTCTAAAACTTCATTTATACGAATTGCAAGATTTTTTTCATAAACCATAACCTCACCTTTACCAAGTATACGGCCATTTACATAAGATTCAACGCTTTCTCCTGCTGGTTTTTTTAGATCTATAATAGATCCTTTTTCATATTTTAAAATTTCAGCAACAGTAGCGTCAGTTTCACCTAAATCAGCAATGAATTCAACTTCCATATCGAGAAGCCCAGAATAGTCCATCCACGAAAGTTCCTGCGTAGCATCATACTCTTCATCATTATCTAAATAGCTATATTTATTTTTTTTACTCAACCTAGTTCCTTTATGGCAATAAGTAAGGCATCATCACAGACAGTTATTAGCTTTGCCTCATCATATTCAAAGTCAAACACATCATACTTTTCAAAATGAGGAGTAGAAATAGTATATGGATTCTCATTTAATTCTTCAGCAATTACTTTAGCACTACCTATTATCAGGTTTGCTGTTTCTAATGTCATATCTACTAGTGTCTCTTCATCACTTTCATCTTCTTCTAAAAAAAGTTTTGACACTCTTTGCATAAACGAAGGAGATGAAGCAAGATATACTCTATACTTTTGTCCATCATGCGTACTTATATCAATATAAGCAATAAGTGTTCTTGTTTTAATGATTTCATCATTTATAGTTGGTGAAATACGGATTTGATGTGTACAAAAGTTTTGAGAAGCTTTTATAATGGTTTTTAGCATAAGACACCTTTTTATTTGATTTCATTATACTTTATAAAATCTCAATTGAATATTAAATTAAAGGGATGTTTGAGTATAATTTCAAATATGATGTATGAATTGATTGGACTTGGTTTTTTTGTTGGAATCGTGTCTGGTTTTTTTGGAATCGGTGGAGGAACTATTTTGGTTCCACTACTACTTTTACTAGGCTACGAGACAAAAGAAGCTATCGGTATATCTGTATTACAAATGCTTTTTAGCTCCTTTTATGGGAGTTATTTAAATAACAAAAAAGGTACACTTGATGTGGCTATGGTAGTCCTTATTGGAATTGGTGGATTTCTTGGTGCACTGCTGAGTGGGTTGATAACATCAAGCTTCAGTGATTCCACCTTAGAGATTATTTTTTTAAGTTTTGCTTTGTTCGCTCTTGTTAGACTTTTCTTTAAAACAAAAGAGGATAAAAAAGAGGTAAAATTAAATAAAGTAATATTGTTACTCATAGGAATTCCCTTAGGTGCATTAAGTATGAGTATTGGTGTTGGTGGAAGCATTTTACTTGTTCCTATTTTAGTTGGTTTTTTTCATGTATCACTGAAAAAAGCAATATCAGCTGGATTGTTTTTTGTAGTATTTTCATCAGTTGCAGGATTAATCTCTCATGCGATGGTTGGAAATGTAGATTACGAGAGTGGAATTATCATAGGATTAGCATCATTATTTGGTGTTTATTTAGGAATTTATTTAAAAGATAAAGTAGATTCCATTTTACAAAAAAGATTATTAGTAGGGTTTTATCTGCTTATAGTTTTTTATTTAGTACAAAGAATATTTGTATAATACAAAATTTGATATAATAAGTATATTTACGATACTTAACCCAAGGCTTAGCACTTTATGGATTTACATAGCAAAGATATAAAACAACAAAAATTAGATGAATTAAAAAATATTTTTCCTGAAATTTTTGCAGATAAAACTATAAACTATGATAAATTAAAAGAGATTTTAGATGAAACGATAGAAGAATCTAAAAGTGAACACTATAGTTTTAACTGGAGCGGTAAAAAAGATTGTTATAAAACCATCAAGGCTAAAACGAACGCCACTTTAAAAGTAGATGTTGATAAAGATATACTTGATGGAGACAATGTCTTCATAGAAGGTGATAATTTAGAAGTTCTAAAGCTTCTTCAAAACGCTTACCACAAAAAAGTCAAAATGATTTATATAGACCCTCCTTACAACAAAGATAAAGATTTCGTTTATAAGGATACTTGGGGCGACACTATCACAAACTACATGATTCAAACAGACCAGCTAAGAGAAGAGGGCTATACAAGCACAAAAACTTCTAGTACGGGAAGAAGACACACAAACTGGCTTAATATGATGTATCCACGGCTTTGGCTTAGTAGAAATTTGCTTAAAGATGATGGCGTTATCTTTGTGAGTATAGATGATGATGAAGTGCATAATTTAAGAAAGCTTATGGATGAGATTTATGGGGAAGAGAATTTTGTAGCTCAGTTTGTTTGGAAAAAGAGAACAGGTTCCAATGATGCTAAAAATTTAGTTTCGGCAGACCATGAGTATATATTGTGTTACTCTAAATATACAGAAACGCAATTGAATGGTATAAAAAAAGGGTTTGAGAACTATAAAAATCCAAATAAAGACCCTTTAGGTGATTGGATGCCTGATAATTTAACTTGTAATAAAACAGCTTCTGAAAGACCAAATCTATATTATCCAATTACTGACCCTGAAACTAATATTACATATCAGTGTAATAAAAATAGAGTTTGGGCATACGAAAAAGTAAGAATGCAAAAAAATATAGATGAAAAGAAGATAATATTTCCTAAAAGTATTAATGGTTCACCAATGTATAAAAGACACAAAAGTGAAGTGAAATCTGATACTAAACCAATAGGAACAATATTAGGTGATTTTTTAAATGCAACATCTACAAAAGCGTTAAGGGACTTATTAGGCGGACAATATTTTGACTACCCTAAAAATGTGAATTTAATTAAAATATTAATTGAGCAAGCCACTAATCAGGATGACATTATCCTAGATTTCTTCGCAGGAAGCGGAACAACGGCTCATGCTGTTATGGATTTAAACAGAGAAGGTGGTGGAAATAGAAAGTACATCTTAGTACAACTTCCAGAAACCACAGATGAAAAAAGTGAAGCCTATAAAGCTGGTTACAAAAAGATAAGTGATATTACAAAAGAGCGTATAAAAAGAGTGATAAAAAAACTAGATTACAAAGATGGTTTTAAATCCTACTACCTAGATAATTCAAACTTTCAAATGTTTAAAGAGATTAAAAAAAGACCAAACCAGAGTTTAGAAGAAATTGAGAAAATGCTTAAAATGTCTATGTTTAATGAAAATATTTTAACACAGGGTGCAAAAGAGTTAGACTTAGTGTATGAAGTAGGTTTGAAAAATGGTTTTAGTTTGAGTGCTATATGCAAAGAATTTAAAACAGATACATATAACTTTATAATTCTCAGTGAAGAGATGAGAGAGTTTTATTTTTGTTTTGATAAAGAGATAAACAATGACATCATTCACGATGTAGCAAAAGATGCTAAACTCATTTGCTACGAAAAAGCACTTGGAGATAGCGTAAAACTAAATCTTCATACAAATCTTGATTTGGAAACTTTATAAGGAAGAAAATGACAACTTTTAAATTAAAAAATATTGGATTGATTGAAAATACAAAAATATCATTAAATGACTTAACAATTATTTGTGGACAAAACAATACAGGCAAGACATATATAACGTACTCTATTTACGGTTTTTTATCAATGTGGAAAGATATTGTAGATTTTAATCTTTCAAGTAGTTATCTAAATGAATTAAATGATAATGGGTTTTGTAGCATTGAGCTAAAAAGTTTTGAAGAAGATGTAGAGAATATATTGAAAAATTTAGCTAAAAATTACACAAGTATGCTTGGAAGTGTATTTAGTGTTGATGATGATTGGTTTGTAGATAGTGTTTTTGAAGTAGAAATAGATAATTTTAGTTTAGACTTAAGCCTTGGACTTGAAACTACTATGACTTCTTCAAAAAAAGATGTGCTTCAGATGAGAAAAAGTGAAGATAGTGATATTTTAGAAATCTCTATACTTAATACTAAAAAACAATTACCACGTTTTATCTTAGAACAAGCTATTAATAAAGCTTTAGGTGAAATATATTTTAATAAATATTTTAAAAATCCTTTTATTATTACAAGTGAAAGAACAGGTATTTCACTCTTTTATAAAGAGTTGGATATTAATAAAAATGTCATGGTTGAGCATATTATTAATAATAAGGGGAATGATATAAATCCTTTTCAAATGTTTGAAGATGCCATATCAAGATATGCAATGCCGGTAAAACATAACATAGACTACACTCGGGAATTAGGGGAAGGAGTATCGAAACAAAAAAGTTTTTTACATGGAGATAGAGAAATAACAAAATATTTTTCAGATATTTTGCAAGGTAGTTATAAAGTTGTTAATAAAGAGGTTTATTTTATTACGAAGAAAAATAAAAAGCAGATCCCTATGTATTTCTCATCATCAGCAACAAAGTCATTAATAGAGTTGTATTTTTATATAAAACATACGGCACAAAAGGGTGACTTACTTATAATAGATGAACCAGAATTAAACCTACATCCAGATAATCATAGAAAAATAACAAGATTGTTAGCACATTTGTCAAACAAGGGTATCTTTGTATTTATAACGACTCATAGTGATTATATGATAAAAGAATTTAATAATTTAATAAGATTAAAGCATGATATTAATAATAAAGTAAAAATAATGAAAAAATATGGATATAAAGAATATGATATTTTAGATTATAAAAAAATAACTTCTTATATTAACAATGATGGTGAATTAGTGAAATCTCCTATTGATAATATGGGTATGGAAATTGAAACCTTTGATAGTGTTTTAAATGAATTATCAAGTTCAATGGACGATATCTTTTTTAATATTAAAGAGTAAAAAATGTATGACGTATTAAAAGATATTATTTTCGATAAAGCACAATTAAAACATTATAATTCTAGTGAAAATAGTTTTTATATAAAAGAAACGGATAAATTAGCTAAATGTAAAAGAATTGAATTTTTAAAATTTGAATCTGAAGAAACAACCTTTGCTTTTGAATTAGATTCCAAACATATTAGATGTGCTGGTTCTCATAAAATAAGCCCATATTTTGAAAATAATAAAGGTTTAGATAAAGGTAATGATGCAATTATATTTACGAAGGTTAAGGGTGAAAATTATATCTTTATTTGTGAATTAAAAGATGGAGCTGCGGGATACATAAGCCAATTTAAAAGTAGTAGTTGTTTTGTTGAGTATTTAAAATCTATATTGAAAACATTCAATAATATTAAAGTGGACACTATTATAGTTAAGTATATTGTTTTTTCGACAAAAGCGACAGCAGTAAACCCAACGAATGGAAAATATATTTCTAATGTACAAAATGGATTTGATGTATACCATGTAAATTGTAGTCGTGGTCGTTATTATATAGAAAGCTTTATATAAATGCAAATAAAATACATATCCCAAGCTCACCAAACAAAAGCAATAAATTCTATAGTAGACTTATTTAGTGGGCAAATGAAACAAACTAGCAAATACGATATATTTGATGGTGAAGCAGTTTGTTCTAATAACTTTAGTTTAGATGTTGAGAGTATTTTAGAAAACTTAACTAGCATACAAAAACAAAATGATATTAAAGAAGTAGTAACTAGCTTAGAGAGTTTAGATTTTTCCATAGAAATGGAAACAGGAACAGGTAAAACATATGTCTATATAAAAACTATTTTAGAGTTATATCAAAAATATGGATGGAATAAGTTTATTGTTATTACTCCATCTATTGCTATTAAAGAGGGTGTTTTAAATTCATTAAAAAGTATGCAAAATCATTTTAAAGGTGGGTTTAATTTTCCTTATGAGTATTTTGAGTATGATTCTTCACGCCTTGGCTCTTTAAAACACTTTATAAGAGATGATAATCTTCAAATAATGATAATGACGATAGATAGCTTTAAAAGAGCAAACACTATACTAAATATGCCTCAAGAAGGGTTTGTATCAACACCAAAAGATAGTTTACAAAAAACAAATCCAATCCTTATACTCGATGAACCTCAAAATATGGAAAGTGATTTAAGTAGAGATGCTTTAGATGAGTTAAATCCACTTTTTACACTTAGGTTCTCTGCTACGCATAAAAAATATTATAATCTTTTGTACTCTTTAACACCAAGAGAATCACTTCAGAAGGGTTTAGTAAAGCAAATCGATGTTTGGGCATTAAGTGAAAATCAAACGATAAATGATGTTTATATAAATGTGTTGAAAATTGATATAGATAAAAACTCAAAAAGACCAGTAGCATCTCTTGAACTCATTGCAAGAGTAAAAGATGAATTTGTAAAAAAGTCTATGAAAATAAAAGGCGATGATAGTTTAAAAGATAAAACGAAAAATCCAATGTATAAAGATTTCTTAGTTGATGAAATAAGTTATAAAGATAAGTTTATACAGTTTGAAAATGGTTTAAAGCTTGAACTTCACGAGTTAAACGGAAAAGTAAAAAAACAGATACAAGAAGAGCAGATAAGTGATGCAATAAAGCTTCATATGATAAAGTTTGAAGCCTTAAAGAAAAAAGATATAAAAGTATTGAGTTTATTTTTTATAGATAGAGTTGCAAACTTTTTAAGTGATGAAAATGGCTGGATGCAGGAGCATTTTTGTAAGGAGTTTGACAGACTTAAAGTTGATTTTGAAAGCTTCAAGGCATTAGATTCTAAAGAAGTATATAGCTATTATTTTGCTAAACGAAAAGCTGGGTATGTTGATGAGCTTAAAAATAATGATAGCGATAGGAAACTGCAAAAAAAGACCTATGATTTAATTATGAAAAGTAAAGAAAAATTACTAAGCTTTGAGGAGAAAACAAGTTTTATATTTTCACATAGTGCATTAAAAGAGGGTTGGGATAATCCTAATGTATTTTTTATAACAACTTTAAATGACACTAGTTCTCAGATGAAAAAACGACAAATTCTAGGTCGTGGAGTTCGACTTGCGGTAGACAAATACGGAAATAGAGTTGAAGATAAAAATATAAATAGATTAACAGTCATCGTTAATGAAAGTTTTGAAGAGTTTGCAAGAGAATTACAGATTCAAGATGATGCTAGTGGTGTTAGCAGTACAGCTTTAAACAATGTAAAAAAAGATAAAAAGCACTCTGTGTTAAAAGTAGATTGGATGAGAGAAAGTAAAGAATTCTTAGCCTTATGGGAAAAAATAAAAGCTAAAACTATTTTTGAACTTAAACTAGATACAGATGAATACAAAAAGCAAGTTATAAAAAAACTAAATGAAATAGAGACGAGAGAAAAAAAGATTTTAAAACAGTTTGGAAATGTTGATGATGGATATATTTCAGATGAGAAAAATATAACACTTAATTTTGAAGAAGATTTACCAAATATTGTAAGTATCATCGAAAAAAAGATTGGAATCTCACGAAAAACAATTATAGAGATATTAAAAGAAGTTGATTTAAAACCATTTATAAAAAACAGTGATGAATATATAAAAAAAGCTATATATACTTTCGATGATGCAAAACATGATAGTTTGATTGATGGAATCGAATATAAAAAAGTTGATGGTGATTTTTATGAATTTAAAAATATATTTCCAATGGAACAAGACGGGTATGATTTACAAGAATGTAAAAAAGGACTTTATTCTTTAGAACAGTATGATTCTGATATAGAGAAAGAATTTATAAGATGTGCTGATACAAGTTTTAAATTTTTTACAAAATTACCGAGTAAATTTAAAATAAAAACACCACTCGGAAACTATAACCCTGATTTTGCAGTTATTAAATTTGATGAAAACGAAGGAAGTTTTATTGTAGAGACAAAAGGTAGTGAAAAAACGAGAGATTTAAGAGGTGTAGAAGCTTGGAAAATAGCATACGCTAAAAAATATTTTGAATCACTTAATGTGAAGTATAAAGATAAAATAATAAATTGTAATGATATATAAAAGGTAAAATTTGAAAAAAAAAGATGTAATAGTTATAACGGGCGCAAGAGAAAATAATTTAAAAAATATAAATTTAACATTACCAAAAAATGAACTTATAGTCATGACTGGTTTAAGTGGATCTGGAAAGTCAACACTTGCTTTTGATACACTTTATGCTGAAGGTCAAAGAAGATATATGGAATCATTGTCTTCGTATGCAAGGCAATTTATGGATCGTATTGGTAAGCCCGATGTAGACAAAATCGAAGGCTTAACACCAGCCATCGCGATTGATCAAAAAACGACTTCAAAAAATCCTCGTTCTACTGTTGGAACTATTACTGAAATATATGACTACTTTAGATTGCTTTACGCCCGTGTTGGAATCCAACATTGTCATCAATGTAAAAAAGTTATTTCGCAGATGTCAGCTTCAGACATCATTGGTGAAGTAGCAAAATTACCCCAAGGTGCAAAGCTTGTACTTTTAGCACCACTTGTAAGAGAGAAAAAAGGTGCATATGCTGATATGTTGGAATCTTTAGTGCAAAAAGGTTATGTTCGAGCGATGATAGATGGTGTGATGGTACGTCTTGATGATGAAATAGAACTCTCTAAAACAAAAAAGCATACCATAAAGGTTGTAGTTGATAGAGTTGTTGTAAAAGCCGATAACAAAGAAAGAATTGCAGCAGATGTCGAGAAGGCTTTAAAAGAAAGTTATGGTGAGCTTGAAATAGATATACT
>JAFLJZ010000036.1 GCA_022712775.1 Sulfurimonas sp. | reverse complement strand
AATGCTCCGTCCCCTGATCCATCCATAGTGATTAATGTCGCTTCATCAAACGGTGAACTATAATAAGATGATACGATATGTGCATAAGAATGATTAAAACATTCGGATTCTACTGTAGCATTGATGAAAATATTGCTGATTATAGTTTTTAATTCATCTCCACTTTTAACCATTTTGTAAAGCTTTAAATTTTTAAATAGTCTATTTTTAAAAAAATCTAAGGCTATTCCAGAGGTTAAAATTGTTTGATAATTTTTAATAAAACTACCATGTTTCAACTGTTTTTTTGCATCTTTTACATCTTTAAAATACTTAACATTAAAGATTTTTCTAAATAAAACTTCTTTCTTATTAGCATGGGAACTTATTTTTTGCGTACAATTACTTTGAAAAGGAAGACCTATGAGAACCTTTGTAACATCTAATGGATTTATATTTCTTGTAGTTAAATATTTATCTAGTACATCAAGTGGATATAAATAATCATGTTTATATCTTGTAAGTCTCTCTGTAGACATTGCAAAAATATCTTTCGTTTGAGGGTTAATGATATACATAGATGAATCATGCATTGTAAAAAAATTTGTTCCAATAAATAGTTCCATTATTTCAGTTCCTTAGAATAGATGTTTGTAATTATATTTTTTTTGCAATGATATAAATCTGAGCAAGAGAATCATCATGTGTTTGATCTATTGGCAATCGTAATAAATTAGAGAGACAGTTGTATACAAAGCTTCGAATACCAAACATTTTAAATAGTGATGAAAATCTTCTTATAATTTTCATTAAAGTGTACGCAGTATCTCTACTATAAACAGAGTGATATAAAGTACTTCGTTTATAGCCTGTATCTTGTAATTCAATTTTGAGAAGTTTACTGTCTGGTAGTTTTTGAACTAAGTCTAGTATATTATGTGACACAGGGGACCAGCTTTTGTGTTTAGAAATTGTAAATGTATGTTTATGGTCGTCATTAAATAAACTAGGAAAATAACCTTGTTCATATAAGTCTTCATCTGGAACTGAAAAAATAAGGTGACCATCTTTTTTAACAAGTTTCCACCATTCTTCTATGGCACTTACAGGGTTATGCATATGTTCTAAACAGTGAGAAGAAAAAACATAATCGTATTGTTTTTGGACATATTTTGTGATTTCATTAGCATCACCGTCATCCATGTCAAATGCTCTGGCTGTTGGCATAATAGGATCTAGTCCACACCCAATATCGATACCATCACCCTTAAAGATGTTATGTTCCATTTCACCCATTAATTCTTTTGTTTTTGATGCTTCATTACCCATAATATCTCCTTAGTTGATTTGAAATTGTATCGTTTTTTTCTTTGTTTCTATATATGATATTGTATTAAATAATCCAGCAAATAGTGCAAAAAATGTCATGCCGTTCATGGTGTGGAAGGTTGTATTTCCTAGAGACCAGAGAAAATATCCTACAATGAAGGTTAGGCTTAAAATTTTATGTTTATTAGATTTAAATTTAAGACTGCCTATAGAATGAAAAATAAGGAAGAAAAGTAGTATACCTACTATCCCAAATTGAAGTCCATAAGTTAGAAACATATTATGATTATCGCCAAATTTACTAAGGAAACTTGGATCATAACCTCTGTTTTTTGCATAATGAAGAATGTCTAGCGTATCATTTCCTATACCATGTCCAACTAAAAAGTTATCTTTAAAATTATCAATTCCGACAATCCATAACGATACTCTTTGGCTTAATCCATCAGATTTATAGTCCGCTTCATTCAACATTTTTTCTATACCATCTGTAGCTTGATGAAATCTATTTTGAAAGTTAGGACTAAATTCATATGCTACAGTTATGATTCCAAGTGTTAGAATAGATGCGATTAAAATTGCAGAAACTTTATTTTTAAAACTCATAAAAACACTAAGAAAAATTAATATAAGAAAGGTTACTTGTCCTGTCCTTCCACCATTTATAAATAATTTAATAGTAGAGCTTAGAAAAAAGAGAGCGTATACGATTTTTAGCTTTATACTTTCTTCTGTTGAATCGAGTAGTCTCGTTAGAAGTAATATACTTGTAAAACTAAGGTAAACACTATAACTTACATGATCCATAAATGGAGATGGGTCATGTGGGGAAATATTTTTATACTGCCAAAACTCAAAAAAGATGCCATAAGAGACAATTTCACTAAAAAGCATTCCTATAAGAAAAGCAGAAAATATATGCTTAATGAACTTTGTATCTAAAGAAGAATATATTGGAAATATTATTAAAATATGTTTGTATTTTAAAATATAATCCAAGGCAAAAACTGTATCACTTGCATAGGGTATAGAAACTATATTTAAGAGTATAAATCCACTAAAGCTCATTAAAAGAAGATTACTTCTGTAAAGGAGAAATTTTTCCTTCCAGTTTCCCTGTATCACCCAAGTAAGAAGAATTAAAATTTCAAATACATTCACTCCAAACTTTGAAAAAGGTAATACTAAGGCATAACCAACAAGAAAATAATTGATAATTTTATTGTGGTTAACTTCACCAATTCTTTTTATAGCTGCAGTCATCATTTTTGTATCCTTAAATTTTGTATATATTTATTTGTTTGTTGAACATAGTTTACATCATGCGAGTATTTTTTACTATCAATAGAGGCAACTAAGTTGATACAAATTAAATAGATTGTAATGGGAATGAAGTATTTATTTATTCTTTTTGATTCAAATTTATCTATATAAAGTAAAAAAGGTATTAAGGCAAAAGGAAAAATAATGATTAAATGCCAATAACTAAAAATAATTGGAGAAAGTACAGCACTAATAAGTATACCAATTAATGCACCTATGATGTAGGTACTTATCCATTTTTTATTTTCTATACTTGTTTTATACCTCTCAAAGAAGCTACTTTTATTTTGAATATAAAGATATTTATTCGCTTTAAAAGCAATCCATAGTGTAAAAGCGCCAAATCCAAAAAGAATAACTTGGTAAGCATATCTTAAAATTTGCTGTAGAAGGTATGAGCTTGTAATCCAGTCAAAATTAGCGCCTATGATAAGCTTGTTTGTGAAGATAAAAGAACTGTACCGAAGCCAGTACAAAAAGGCTTTTAAAACTGGATATACATGAACTCCACCCCAACCTATATACCTCTCTCCATCTGAGTTGTTATTTTGTCTAATGGATTCGTTTTGCATAAATTCTACAAAGTATGGAATCAAAGAGATAAAAAGGACAACAAATGAAAAGATAATTCCGTACCAATTGATTTTTATAATATTTTTATAAAATAAAAAAGTACTCATAACAGCTAAGATAACCCATGAGTAATGGAGTTGCATAGCCATACCAATAGATAAAATATGCAAAAATGAGTAAATAAAAGAGTGCTTGTCTCGCATTTGAAATGCACTCCACAGATGCAGGGCACTAAAAAAGAAAAGGTAGGATGGATTGTAAAGAAGATTCTCAAATAAAAACCATGGATTTAACCAGTAAATAACTAAAAAAACAAGTCTGATTTTTGTATCAAATATATCTTTAATCACATTGTCAAGTAAGAAAAATGATAAGGCATGTAAGAGAATTAAAAAACTCATTGGCGCCCAAGGAGAATCAACTATAAAAAGTGGAGCGCCAATAACAAAGGCTAAAAGAGAACCTGGAACATTTCCAACAACACTTGCAGCATTTCCATAACTAGACCATTCACCTGTTAAAAAACCATGGTAGCCTTTGTCAAGCATTTGTGTGACATCTCCATCAACTATCTGATGCGTGGCATACCAAAAAGATAATCCTAGACCTATAGAAAATAAAACAAAATAAATAAGCTTAAAATTATTTGTTAAAAAATCATTTTGTTGCATGTAATATATCCTCTGGTTTATCTTCTTTGTGAGTTGTTTTAAATGTCCAAAACTTATGTATAAAAAATGTGACTAAAGGGAGTAGAAAAGATATAAGAACTGTGTGAAGATAAGGATTTTCAAGTTGTAAAAAGTTTGATG
>JAFLJZ010000035.1 GCA_022712775.1 Sulfurimonas sp. | reverse complement strand
ACAATAATGTCTAGCAGTACAAATCCTACTGTTTTAGCATTTGCTGATTATTTAAATCCTAATGGATACTTTTTTCAATTAATAACCTTTCTTTTTGTTGTTTTCTTTGCATTCTTTTATGCTTCGATTACTTTTAGTGCAAAAGATATATCAGATAATTTAAAAAGGCAGGGTGGATTTATTCCAGGTATTAGAACTGGTAATGCAACGAAAGAATTTTTAAATGAAACTGCAAGTAGACTTACTTTTACTGGTTCTCTTTACTTAGGTTTAGTTGCGACACTTCCCTTTATGATAATTCATGAAATGGGTGTAGGATTCTTTTTTGGAGGGGTGGCAGTGCTTATCGTTGTTCAAGTAGCCCTTGATACTATGAGAAAAGTAGAAGCTCAGTTATATATGAGCAAATATGAAACATTAAGTGCGGTCGGTCTATAAAAATGGCGATTACGCTAAGAAAACCTAAGGAAATTGAAAAATTACGAGCTGCTAACAAAATTGTTGGCGGTACCTTAGAACTACTTCAAGCAAACACAAAGGTTGGAGCCTCTTTAAAAGAATTAGATGCAATGGCAGAGGATTATATACGCTCTCACGGTGCTAAACCTTCTTTTAAAGGTTTATATGGCTTTCCTAATGCTGTTTGTTGTTCTCTAAATGAAGTTATTATTCATGGTATCCCTACAGATTATAAACTACAAGAGGGTGATGTTATCGGTTATGATATTGGAACTGAACTAGATGAATACTTTGGTGATGCAGCTGTTAGTGTACCTGTAGGTACAGTAACTGATGAAGACTTAGCTTTAATTGCTTGTGCTAAAGATACTCTTTATCATGCAATTGGTGAGATTAAAGAGGGTATGAGGTTTAAAGAACTTTCATTAATTATGGAAGAGTTTATTAAATCTCGTGGATTTGTTCCTTTACACAATTTTTGTGGACATGGGATAGGTAAAAAACCTCATGAAGAACCTGAAATACCCAACTACCTTGATGGCAAGAATCCTAAGGCTGGTCCTAAGATAAAAAATGGAATGGTTTTTTGTCTTGAACCTATGGTATGTCAAAAAGATTCAAAACCAATTATTCTAGAGAATAATTGGGATGTTGTTAGTGCCGATGGTTTACGCGGTTCACATTATGAGCATACTGTTGCAATTATCAATGGTAAAGCTGAAATATTATCTCTTGCGTAATATTTTACTAAAGAGAAACTAAAGGACTTTTAATGGCAAAAGCTGACGTTATAGAAGTTGATGGTAAGATTATTGAAGCTTTACCAAATGCAACTTTTCGTGTTGAATTAGAAAATGGACATATTATTTTATGTCATATCGCAGGTAAAATGCGTATGCACTATATCAAAATACTTCCAGGTGATAAAGTGAAGTTAGAGTTAACTCCATACTCACTTGATAAGGGTAGAATCACTTACCGTTATAAATAAAAAAGAGCTTAGGCTCTTTTTTAAAATACATCTTTATTTCGCAATTCTGAAATTTCAGTTTCAACCATCTCATCAATCATAATCTTATATAAATCAGTTATCATATTTGGAGATACTTCAAGCTCTATAGCTTTATGTCTAAGTCTTTGCATGATAAATTCGATTCTATCTTCTGCCTTTACTTCATCAACGCTATTTTTAAATCCAGCTGCTTGACGAATATAATGACTTCTTTTTGAAATAAGTTCTACTATTTGGTAGTCAAGTGAATCAATTTGGGTTCTTACTTCGTTTAATGTATTGCATGTAATCATAGTTATTTCCTTTATTTATTTATATTATCAAAATAAATTAACACTTTTGTAACAAAGAACATATATACTTCTGTTCTCCTTGATTAAATATGACTTTATACTAAGTTTATATTTTCAGATAGTTTCAGCTTGTTACTGAAACGTTGTTTATTAAATAAGTATACGCTTTATACCAAGCTTATACTTAAGTGGTCTCAGCTTGTTACTGAGACTTCTAATCCCCTAAGTTGGTTTTACAATCTTTTTTATATCTTTTGGAATATGAGCAAATGGAATGTTTCTCGTACCAATTTTATCACCATTTTCATTAAACTCCATAACATCTAAACTCATAGCTGTAGGATAATAACGAATCGCCTTATATGATCTTTTATCAACCATGAATTTTATTTTTTTATCTGAAAGTTCAACACTCTTTTTTTTCTTTTTACCCATGACTATTCCTTTATATATATACCAGTATCTTTAACTTCAATCTTCCCAGAATCTTGAAGCTTTGTAAGTGATCTTTTAAAATCTTTTTTACTAAGTCCAAAAATATCTTTGATAAGCTCAGCATCACTCTTGTAGTTGTATGGCATAATTCCATTATTTTGTTGGAGTAAAGTAAAAACTTTATCTGCAGAATCGCCACTTTGTTTTGAGCCAGCTTTCTTTAGATTTAAATCTATATTTCCATCTTTACGTATGGTTTTAATATAGGCAGTTTTTTTATCACCAAGTGAAATATTTTCAAAAATATCACTATGATAAATTAAACCTTCGTATTTTTCATTTACAATACATTTAAAACCAAGAGGAGTTTTTGCGATGATTAAGATTTTTACTTCTTCGCTTGGTTTAAGACCTTTTACTCTTCGCTCAAAAAAATCACCAAGCTTTTCTGTTCCAACAAGTCTATGCGTTCTTTCATCATAAACTACTTTTAAAAATCTTTTTTCACCAACACTAAAGGGTGTTTTTTGAAACATATTGGGAACAAGTAAGTCTTTTGTTAATCCCCAGTCTACGAAAGCTCCAAATGGTGCTACATCGATTACGTCAAAAAGTGCAAACTCGTCAAGCATTGCAGTAGGTTTACGTGTAGTAGCTACAAGTCTATCTTCGGAATCAGTATATAAAAATACATCAACCAAAGTATCTTCAAGCATATCATCTGTAACATATTGTCCAGGGAGGAGAACATCTTCTTCATCCTCTGCCATAAGATAGATCCCAGGAGCGGTGTCTCTATCAACGCGTAGTGTATTCATGAATCCTAGTTCTAGGTGCGCACTTAATTGCATATTTTTCCTTAGTCTTTCCGTCTTTTTTAACATAAAGTTAAAATATTAGTAACATTATATCCTCTTTGGACGAGTAAAGAAGTGTTTGGATATTATTGCGAAAATTAAAGGAAAAAAATATGTATAAAATTATAGTAGAAAAACAATGTGGTTGTTTTAAAAGAAGTGACATGGAGGCAAGTTCTGTAATGGATTCTAAAGATGACGCACTTTTAAAAAGTATAGAAATGCGAGATACAATGAACAATAAATTTTGTGCAAAACATACATTTAGTATTAAAGAAGAAGACAATACATTTATAATTACAATGAACTAGTAGATAATAAGTCATATTCTTTATGACTTATATTTTGATATAATAACTTCTATGAATAGAAGAAATTTCTTAGCGTGTGCAGCGCTTACCCCTATTTTTGCAAATGACCTTATGGCTACTACAAATGATATTTATCTTTTGAGGGATGAATGGGTCTTACTAACTAGCGTAAACTCTCGGCTAAAGCGTGTCAAAAGACATGTTGGATTTGCAAACTTTAATCTTATTTCTTTTCATGATGTACTTTTTTATGCAAGAAACTATTCTCAGATCGGTACGTTTACAAAAAAAGAGATTGCTTTTATAGATAAGTTATTTTACGAAGATCCAACGAAATACGGTTTTTTAGGTCCAAAAACGTGTTTAGATATTAATAATAAAGTGTCAAGAAAAGAAGTTAAAAAAATTCCATATACAGGGCATTATGTGTTTAAAGGTAAGGCACTTGATGATTATGAAAATCTTCAAAAAGATATTGGAAATACTCTTGTTTTAACCTCTGGTGTTAGAAATGTTGTGAAACAATTAAGTCTTTATGTGAATAAGATATATAACTCTCGAGGGAATATGACGAAGGCTTCTGTGAGTATAGCCCCACCTGCTCATTCTTATCATGTTATTAGTGATTTTGATGTAGGAAGAAAAGGTTGGGGATATAAAAACTTTACATCTGCCTTTGCTTCAACCTATGAATTTAACAAAATGATTCAACTCGACTATATTGGAATGCGATATAACAAAAACAATGCTGATGGTGTTCGTTTTGAACCCTGGCATGTAGAGGTTATATAAAGCTAAAGTTTTGCCCCTGTAAGTAACACTCGTCCATAGCGTCCACCCCATAGTAAGAATAAAACAATCCAAGCAGTTAAAGATATATCAAACAAAAAGTCTAGTCCCCATCCAAAGGCAATATTAACACTCAATAATGCACGAAGAATCACAACAACTTGAATAAAGAAAAATAAGCCAGTAGCAAACTTATCAGCATGCGGTGGTTGTGCTGAATGACCAAGTGTTACGCGTGTCCCAAAACCTATGAGAATCGTAGTTAAAAATCCGATAGCTATAAGGTGAATACCAATGTAATAAAAAGAAGTACCTAACAAGTATTCTACTAGTCCAAACATAGCAGATAAGAGTAATGCAGTTGGAAGCCAAAATAATCCTAAGTGAAGTACCCATAAAATTGCAGGCGAAGATAGCGGAGTGAATTTCCAGCTGATGAATTCTCGTAGTAGAAATAGTCCTAAAAAAAGATCAATGAGAATCTCAGCTACTTTTATATCGAAAATATTAAAAAGTACTTTAGATAAGAATGCTAAAAAGACAATTAAAATGAGTTTAGGTGTTTTCATCTCATAAGAGTGTGAAAAGAATGGAATCATTCTTTGGGCTACGCTAAAAGTCAATAAGACAAGATAGAGATAAAAAGAAATTTGTACAGCCAGATTCTCTAAAGCTACATTAACAGTTGAAGCTATAAAAAGAGTATGACCTAAAAGACCAATATAGCTAGCGAGTAAAATCCAAAAAGCATCTTGTTTATCTACGGCTTGACCTGTTTTATAAATAGTTT
>JAFLJZ010000034.1 GCA_022712775.1 Sulfurimonas sp. | reverse complement strand
TCCAAATTTCCCAGAGTTTACATTGAGAAGTTTATTTTTACACAGGTTAATAACGGCAGCTTCCATAGCTCCAGTTCCACTTGAAGCAATCATAACTACTTCATCAGTATTAAAAAGATTAAAAAGATGTTTTCTAGTACGCTCAAAAATTGCTTCAAATTCTGGTGTACGGTGGTGCATAGTTTCATCAGCCATTGCATTACGAACATTTTGAGATACTGGAGTTGGTCCAGGAGTAAAAAGTAACATATAAAATTCCCTACATATAGTTTATTGTCTAGGTTTCATCTTAGGATGTACCTAAAATATGCTTGGTGGCATATTTTCATAAAAACCTTGTATTATATCGAAATATGCTAAAATCTCATTTAAATTAATTGCAGTAAGGTTATCATGACAATATTTGATTCTATTATTCTGGGTATCATTCAAGGTTTTACAGAGTTTTTACCCATCTCATCAACTGGACACCTCATCGTGGCAAGTCAATTTCTTGGAATAGACCAAACAGCAGTTACTAAAGCGTATCAAGTTATCATTCAATTTGGAGCAATTTTAGCGGTTGTTTTAAACTATAGAGATAAATTTACAATCAAAAAAATAGACTTATGGACTAAAATATTTTTTGCCTTTATCCCTATTGGTGTGGTTGGATTTATTTTTGCAGACCAAATTAAAGAGCTATTTTCGGTCAAAACAGTTGCAATTATGTTTATAATTGGTGGTATTGCTTTTTTAATAGTAGAGAAATTTTTTATTAATGAAAATAAAAAAACTGTTGATAACATTGAAGATGTGTCACTCAGACAAGCGATGTTTATAGGAATAGCTCAAATTTTTGCACTAATTCCAGGGACAAGCAGAGCTGGTTCAACTATAATAGGAGCATTACTTGTAGGATTAAGCAGAAAAGCGAGTGCAGAGTTTAGTTTTTTACTTGCTTTTCCAGTTATGTCTGCTGTTACCGCTTATGATTTACTTAAACATTATAATGAATTCTCTTCTGCGAATTTAATTACCTTAGCTATTGGTTTTATTGTTTCATTCATAGTAGCATATTTGACTATCAAACTTTTCTTAAAATTTTTAGAAAAATTTACCTTTGTAGCCTTTGGTGTTTATAGAATCATTTTTGGAGTATCTTTGCTTTTTTTCTTCGCTTAAGGAATAATACTTGCTTATTGTCTTCTAAATAACATGTTAAAGGAGATATCATGCATCGTATTAGCAGATATAACGCCCACTTACATATTTTTCTAAATGAACTAGAAAAATCTTTTTTAGACTTAAGTCGCAAGATTCTCTAATATAATCTTTGCCAAGCTTAAGGCTTTAGAGCGATGTGATAATTTTTTCTTTATTGCATCATCTAACAAACCGAGTGTCTTGTCAAAACCCAATGGTATAAACATAGGATCGTATCCAAAACCACCATCTCCACTTGCACTATTTTGAGCATCTCCATACATCCAACCATGTACACAAAACTCACTTGTCTTTGTTACGATAGCAATCGCAGCTGTATAATGTGCAGGAGAACTTTTCACATCCTTTGCTTTAATAGAATCTATTAGTTTATATAAATTATCTTTGTCAGTTGCATCTACTCCTGCATATCGTGCGCTATGTATTCCAGGAGCACCATCAAGAATATCAACACTTATCCCACTATCATCAGCCATTACCACAACAGAATCATCGTCTAGTGCTTTAAAAACTGCTCTTGCTTTTATTAGTGCATTTTCTTTAAATGTATCCCCATCTTCTACTATCTCAAACTCTTCTATAAGCTCACCATAGGGAATGACTTCATGATGTTCACAGAGTGATTGTATCTCTTTAACCTTGCCTTTATTAGATGTAGCTAAAACTAATTTCAAATTTCTTCCTTATATCTTTATCAAAATATTTTATAGTATAATCCCGTCATTATACTATAAAGGCTTTGTTATGTTTAAAAAAGTGTTTCCACTTTCATCGATAATCTTTCTAAGATTCCTCTGACTGTTTTTAGTTTTACCTGTACTTTCTGTTTATGCACTTGATTTAGATGGTGCTACCCCTTTCTTGGTTGGTGTTGTTGTTGGTGGTTATGCACTTACTCAAGCAGTATTTCAACTTCCATTTGGAGCTTTAAGTGACAAAATAGGTCGTAAACCTACCATTCTTTTTGGTCTTATTATCTTTTTTATTGGTTCATTAATTTGTGCTTACTCAACTGATATTTATACATTAATGTTTGGTCGTTTCCTTCAAGGTGCTGGAGCTATTGGTTCTGTTGCAACTGCGATGGTATCTGATTTAGTTGAAGAAGAAGTTCGTGGTAAGGCTATGGCTATCATGGGTGGATTTATTGCGATTGCTTTTGCAGTAGCTATGGGTCTTGGTCCAGTTTTAGCTTCTAGTTATGGAATGAGTTCAATCTTTTTACTTACATCTGGTTTAGTTATTTTATCTATCATTATTCTTTTTACAAAGGTACCTACTCCTCCAAAAATTAGGCATGTTTATCATAATACTTCTAAGACTATTGATATAATTAAAGATAACAATCTTCTCAACATGATTATTATTAATACCTTACAAAAAGGTCTGATGATTGCCGCTTTTGTTATTATCCCTATCATCTTAACACAAGAACAATACGGTTTTAACTGGGCAAAATCTGACCTATGGATGGCGTATCTTCCTGCTATGGTAGCTGGATTTATCGCGATGGCACCAGCAGCTATTTTAGGTGAAAAGAAAAATATTCCAAAACAAATATTCTTAGTTTCTATTGTTTTATTTTTAGCTTCATTTTTAATCATGGGCTTTACTGATTCTAGTACGGTATTTGTTCTTGGTGTTGTCTTCTTCTTCGTAGCTTTTAATATGATGGAACCACTTGTTCAGTCAATGATTAGTAAGTTTGCTAAAGTACATCAAAAAGGTGCAGCATTAGGAATCTCTAATTCAAGTGCATATTTTGCAACATTTTTAGGTGGTACATTTGCAGGTATTTATCTCAATGGAGGAGATAGAGAAACTCTTGCACTTATTTTATCTGCAATCATCATTTTATGGTTTATATGGACTGCCTTAAAGCTTCAAAATCCTCAAAGACATTCATTCCTTTATATAAATGAAGATGAAGTGGATCTTGTAAAATTAGAGACTTTAGAAAATGACCATATTGCAGAATGGTATATCAACGAAACAGAAAATCTTGTAGTTGTTAAGTATATAAAAGATTCTATGGAAGCAGATGCCTTAAAAGCGAAAATCGCAAAGTAATAATGATGAGCACTTTCTATCATTGCCTTTTATAAGGGAAAAGAAGTAAACAGAGTAAGTGCTCAACTTACTCAATATGAAATCAACAGATGGGCTAAAAGCCTTCTCAAATTATAAATATTTTATAAAAAGATATAGCTAGATTATTCCTAAGGTAGAGATAAAGTACTTATCCTGTATAACTTTTAAAAAGGTTTACTAGGATGAAATTTCTCATTCGAGTGCACTCCCCCAACATACGAGGACTAAATATGAGCCTATCCAATAGAGAACAACAACTACGCAGAACCTGTCAACTTTATGTCTATGTACTAAAATCACTAAACAAAGATGTTCCAGAATATCTACAAGAATGTGCAGAGTATGACCCATCTGATGAGTATGACTGTCTAATCGACTGTGTAGCAGAGTTAGCCAAAGAGGTCAAAGCATTTGATAGTGACACGTACGAGAGAATTGTCAATAATAAAGAATCCATAGAATCACAACAGCTTTCTCAATGGTGGGAAATGTATAAAATGTATATACCACTAGAAGATGTTTTATAAAAATAATCAAAAATATAAATTAATAAATTGTTTTGAAATAATTACAAGAGTGATGTAGTTTCAAGGCGCATAGCGAGGAAGCGTACTTTAGTACGAGTGAACTAAAAGTCTTCTTTCTTTAGCTATAAAATTACTAAAGATAAAAAAGTGAGCGTAGCAACGCAGATCTAGGCTAAAGCCTGACACAGCATTTCACTAAATGAAATGTCGTGCAATGCGTCGCTATTGTAATTTATTTCTGAGGTGTTACATACATATTAAAGTATCTTCCCTCGAATTTTGGTGGTTTTTCCATAACTCCAATGTCTTCAACCATTGGCCAAACACGAAGTAGAACTTCTTTACCAGCTTCTGGATGTGCCATTTCACGACCACGTAAGAAAACACGAAACTTAACATGAAAACCTTTTTCTAAGAATTCTCTTGCATGTTTTACCTTGTAGCTCATATCGTTTTGGGCAATTTTTACAGAAAGTTTAATCTCTTTTACAACGATTTTAACTTGGTTCTTTCTTTGTTCCTTAAGTTTCTTCTCTTCTTGATAACGAAACTTACCGTAATCCATAATCTTTGCAACAGGCGGTTTCGCATCAGGAGCGATTAGAACTAAGTCTAATCCTAATTCATTTGCTTTATCCATAGCATCATCAAAAGAGATAATCCCTAAAGATTCTCCTCCGTCTACATTACATCTTAACTCTGTTGCACGAATGTCATCATTCATTATCACACGGTTTTTTTTAGGGTTCAAAAATTTACCTCATTTATTTTAGTTTGTATAAGCTTAAGAAATTCCTCTTCGCTTAGGTTATATTGCTCACGTGTACGTCTATCACGGATAGCTACAGTTTTATTTTTTATCTCTTCATCACCGATAACAACAATCATCGGTACACGGGTTTTTTCTGCGATTCTGATACGTTTGTTTAACGAATCATTCTTAGCGTATATTTCACTATCGGCATTAATGTCGATAAGTTTATCTGATAAAAGCTTAGCATAATCTTTATGAACTTCTGCAACAGGGACAATTGCTACCTGAGTTGGAGCGATAAACATAGGGAACTCACCAGCATAATGCTCCGTAAGAATCCCTATGAAACGCTCAAAAGAACCAAGAATCGCACGGTGAATCATAACTGGTTGAATTTTTTCATTATTCTCACCATTATATTCAAGTTTGAAACGCTCAGGAAGATTATTATCTAACTGAATTGTTCCACATTGCCATTCACGACCAATTGCGTCCGTAATTTTAATATCGATTTTAGGACCATAAAAAGCCCCTCCACCCTCGTCTATTTCATACGGAAGTTTATTTGCTTCCATTGCAGCGATGAGTGCAGCTTCTGATTTTTCCCAAACTTCAGCATCGCCAACAGCTTTTTCAGGTTTTGTGGAAATCATCATTTTATATTCAAACCCGAATGTAGTCATAATTTTATCAACAAAATCAACAACTTCGATGATTTGCTCTTCAATTTGATCTAGTGTACAAAAGATATGTGCATCATCTTGTGTAAACTCACGAACACGAAAAAGTCCATGAAGAGCGCCCGTAAATTCATGACGATGAACAACACCATACTCAAAATATTTTATCGGTAAATCACGGTATGAATGTAGTTCATCTTCATATACCTTAATGTGACCAACACAGTTCATTGGTTTTACACCAAATTCCACATCATCAATTGTAGTGAAATACATGTTTTCACCATAATTTTCATAATGTCCCGAAGTTTTCCAAAGGTCACTTTTAAGCATTTCAGGTCCACGAACTGGTTGGTAACCACGTTTACGGTGTGCTTTAAAAAGAATTGATTCTAAACGAGCACGAAGACGACCACCAGCAGGAAGCCAAATAGGAAAACCAGCTCCAACTTCTTCACGAAAAGTGAAAAGTTTCATCTCACCACCAATTTTTCTATGATCACGTTTTTCAGCTTCAGCGAGCATCGTCATATGGTCTTTAAGAGATTCTTTATCTGCAAATGCAATTCCATAGATTCTAGTAAGCATTTCGTTTTTAGAATCACCGCCAAGATATGCACCTGCTAATTTAGTAAGTTTAAAGTATCTAATTAGCCCAATAGATGGTAAGTGAGGTCCACGACATAAGTCTTCAAACTCTCCTTGCTTGTAGATAGAAACAGTCGAGTCTTTGATTCTTTGCATTACAGCAAGTTTTAAATGGTCATCCTTAAACTTCTCTTTTGCTTCATCCATTGAAATAGAGTATTTTTCTATTTTGTACTTTTTCTTTGCAAATGAAAGCATCTGTTTTTCTATTTTCTTTAAATCACCCGAACCTATTTCTGATTCTGTCTTAAAGTCATAGTAAAAGCCCTCTTTAACAGTTGGTCCAACATAAAACTTTGCATCAGGGTAAAGAGACTTAATCGCTTGTGCCATTAAGTGTGCAGTAGAATGACGAAGAACCTCTAAAGAATCTGCTGAGTTATCAAGATGAATCTGTTCACCCTCAAAACCTAATTCTTCAGCAGTTTGTAAATCAATAATCTGATTATTGTGTTTTATTGCTATTGCGTTCACGTATTGTTTTCCTTTTAAAGTTCAGTTTTGAGAATTGCACCCTGCGATGCGTTTGTAACAAGTAATGCGTAGCGTTTAAGCCATTTTGACTTTACTTCATTTTTATGTGGTTTCCATGCAGCTCTTCTTTTTTCAAGCGTAGCCTCATCAACATTAAGTTGAAGAAGATGATTGTCAGTGTCTAATTCTATCTCATCACCATCTTCAACGAAAGCGATTAAACCACCCTCAGCAGCCTCTGGAGAAATATGCCCAATAGAAGCACCACGAGTAGCACCAGAAAATCTTCCATCTGTAATAAGTGCAACACTCTCGCCAAGTCCCATCCCCATGATAAGTGAAGTAGGAGCAAGCATCTCTTGCATGCCAGGTCCACCTTTTGGTCCCTCATAACGAATAACCACAACATCACCAGCTTTCACCTTGTGACCCATAATTCCAGCAAGTGCTGCCGTTTGAGAGTTAAAACATACTGCCTTACCTTTAAACTGTTTCATATTTCCAGTGATTCCAGCAGTCTTTACAACCGCTCCTTGCTTTGCAAGATTTCCAAAAAGAATAGATAATCCACCAACCTGTGAATAAGCATTTTCATTTGTATGGATAATATCACTATCAAGAATTTCACATCCCTCAATACGCTGTGCCAAAGTTTCACCAGAAATCATCAAGGAATCAAGATTTAACAAACCACTTCGCTTAGAAACTTCGCACATAACTGCATTTACCCCACCTGCACGATTTACATCATCCATATGTACATCGGTTCGAGATGGAGAGATTTTAGAAATATGCGCTACTTTATCTGCGATTTTATTAATATTTTCTATTTTATACTCAATATCTGATTCTCTTGCAATCGCTAGTAGGTGCAAAACAGTATTTGAGCTTCCGCCCATTGCCATATCTATAACAAAAGCATTATGAATTGCCTGTTCATTTAAAATATTTTTCATTTTATATTTTGAGTTGTTTTCCATTTTTGCTAATTCTACAATTCTTCTTGCGGCCGTTTTAACAAGTTCAATACGCTCTGGAGTCATTGCTAAAATAGTTCCATTTCCAGGAAGTGCGATTCCCATGGCTTCACATAAAGTGTTCATAGAGTTTGCAGTAAACATTCCCGAACATGAGCCACCAGATGGGCAAGCTTCACATTCTATCTCATACAATTCTTCATCTGTCATTTTCCCCTCAGCGTGTTGCCCAACAGCCTCAAAGGCAGTCGCTAAATCAATAGGCGTACCATCTGCTTTATGCCCTGCAGCCATTGGACCACCTGAAACAAAGATAGTAGGAACATTCACACGAAGTGCTCCCATGATCATACCCGGAACGATTTTATCGCAGTTAGGAATACAAATCATCGCATCAAGCTGATGCGCGTTCATAACAGTTTCTATAGAATCCGCAATAATCTCACGAGAAGGTAAAGAATAAAGCATACCTTCATGCCCCATAGCGATTCCATCATCAACACCAATAGTGTTAAATACAAATGGAACTCCACCCGCTTCACGGATTGCTTCTTTTACAATTTCTCCATACTCATGTAAGAAAAAATGCCCTGGGATAATGTCTATGTAACTGTTTGCTATTCCAATAAATGGTTTGTCAAAATCTTCATCTTTTAAACCCGTTGCACGTAACAACGAACGGTGAGGAGCCTTGTCAAAACCTTTCTTTATAATATCACTTCTCATAGAATTTCCTATATGGTAGTTTGTTCTTTAATTTATAAATGCGATTATAGCACCTTTTTTCTAATTTAGCCTAAGAACTCTTTACAAACTAAAAACAATCGGCTATAATTCCGGCTCACTTACTAAGTTAGTAGGCAATTGCGGGAGTAGCTCAGCGGTAGAGCATAACCTTGCCAAGGTTGGGGTCGCGAGTTCGAACCTCGTCTCCCGCTCCATAAATTATTATTGTAAACTGTGATTTCATAACACATATGCCCGGATGGCGAAATTGGTAGACGCAGGGGACTTAAAATCCCCCGGTAGCAATACTGTGCCGGTTCAAGTCCGGCTCCGGGCACCATTGATATGAAAGATAACTGGTGCCATCGCCAAGTGGTAAGGCCG
>JAFLJZ010000033.1 GCA_022712775.1 Sulfurimonas sp. | reverse complement strand
TTCCCTAACTACGAAGAAGTAAAAGCAGAAGTTGTAAAGCGCTCTCCACTTTCAAGAATGGGTGACGCAACAGACCTAACTGGTGCCTGTGTTTTCTTATGTGAAAACAACTCAACATGGTTAACTGGTCAAACTATCGTAATCGACGGTGGAACTTCTTTTCAGTAACACTTAATATCTAAAGGCTTAGGCTTTTAGATTTATTTCTTTAACACTCAATCGCTTCTAATATCTTCATTTGTTATAAATCAACTCAAAAAAAATAGGAAATTATGTATAGTTTAAAAATCAGAAATCTATCGTACAAATATCCCAGTGCAGCAGAACACATTTTTAATGCCATTAATTTAGACTTTGAAGAAGGATGGAGTGCTGTAACTGGGATTAACGGTTCTGGTAAAAGTACGCTTTTGAAACTGATTTCAAAAGAGCTAAAATGTGAAAAAGGGATGATTGTTGGTAATTCTCTTGTGGTTTATTGCGAGCAAAATACAGAGTTCCCTCCTTATGAGCTTGAAGAGTTTATGATGACTTATACAAAAGAGGCATATAAACTTAGAGACCTTTTACAGGTCAAGGACGAGTGGCTAGGTGCATGGGAAGTACTGAGTCATGGTGAGCGTAAACGACTACAGTTGGCAGTTGCCCTCTCTAGTGATAGTGATGTACTGATGGTTGATGAACCAACTAATCATCTTGACCGTCAATCGCAGAAAATCGTAGTTGAAGCACTTCGTAGCTATCAGGGTATTGGTATTTTGGTAAGCCATGACAGAATACTACTCGATTCTCTATCACAACATACAATTATGATTAAAGCGGGTGAAGTCTTAAAATATAGATCGAAATTTTCTTTGGCACAAGAGGCCTATGGACAAACACTCTCTCACAAGAAAAAAGTACTCTCAGAACAAGAACATGAACTCAAAAAAATTAAAAAGACTGTTCAAGTTCAAAGAGAAAAGGTCTCTCTTGCTAAAAAGAAGTTCTCTAAAAAAGGTGTTTCTAGACATGATAGTTCACTTAAAGAGAAAATAAACGGTGCGATTTTAACCGGTAAAGATAAAAATGATGGGCAGATGCTCAAACGTACCCTTACTGCGCAACGTCACTTGAGTGAAAATATGGATACACTCTCAAAAGAATATGCAACAGGTATCAAGTTTGAGGGAAAAATCGCCAAACATAATTTTCCTATATCAGTAGAAAAATCCTGCATTACACTTTTTGAATCAACCCAACTTTGTTATCCGAGGTTGTCAGTAGATGTTGGTGAAAAAGTAGGTATCATCGGAGAAAATGGTGTAGGCAAGAGTACATTTATACGCTCATTTATGCAAAATATTGATTATGAATACGACTACCTCTACATTGCGCAAGAGATTACAGGCAAACAAGCAGAGCAACTCTTTGAGGAGGTCAGTAACTTAGACACGGAGATGAAAGGTGAACTTTTCACCCTTGTTCAACGGCTAGGTTCTGATGCCAAAGCACTTCTAAATAGTAGCGTACCAAGTCCCGGTGAAATGAGAAAACTTTTAATCGCGCAAGGGCTGTTAAAATCTCCTTCCTTGATTATTTTGGATGAACCAACTAATCATATGGACTTAGAATCGATACAGCTGTTAGAAAGCTCTTTAAAAGAGTATGAAGGGGCATTGCTATTCATTACGCATGATAAAACTTTTTTAGAGAACTTAAGTACGAAACAATGGATATTTGAAAAGAGTGAAAATCAGTGTTATACGGTTGAGGAAATTTTATGAAGATTGCTATTATAGGTGCTGGTCCTGCTGGTCTTATGGCGGCACAAGTGTTGTCAGATGCGGGTTATTCACCGACAGTATTTGATGCGAAGCCTTCTGCTGGACGCAAGTTTTTACAAGCGGGACGTGGGGGCTTAAACCTTACTCATTCAGAAGATTCCACCCTCTTTGCAAGTCGTTATTTTGAAGCCCAGCCTTTTTTACAACCTGCATTAGAAATCTTTAGCCCAAATGATATTCGTTTGTGGGCGAAAAATCTTGGGTTTGAAACCTTTGTCGGCTCTTCTGGTAAAGTGTATCCCTTGGATAAAAAATCAGCACCCTTATTGCGTACTTGGATTCATAAATTAAAATCTAACAATACCCAGTTTAAAATGAAACATCACTTCGTTGGCTGGTCAAAAGATATTTGGCAATTTGAAACTCCTGATGGTCTAAAAGATTATTCATTTAATGCAGTAATTTTAGCTTTAGGGGGTGCCTCTTGGCCACACTTAGGTTCAACAGGCTCTTGGACAACGATACTGGGAGACAAAGGGCTAAACATAAGCCCGCTTAAACCTACAAATATGGGCTTCAATTTAACTTGGTCAGAAATATTTAAAGAGAAATTTTCTGGCACTCCTCTTAAAAATGTAGAACTTAGCTTTACAGATATTAACGGTAAGTTTCAATCCAAACTAGGTGAACTCTTAGTAAGTGAATATGGGGTTGAGGGAAGTTTAATCTATACCTATTCTAAATTTATGAGAGAGCAAATAGAGCAGAAATCTCCGTTAACAGTCTATTTAGACCTCTTTCCTCATCGCACACAAAGTAAGCTGAGACTTCAGTTGAGTGCCCCGCGAGGTAAGCAGAGTTTGAGCGCCTTTTGGAAGCGCTTAGGATTGGGTGGCGTTAAGGCATCTTTATTACGAGAAGTATTAGAAAAAGAGTTATTAACAGATTCTGAGATAGTGGCAAGGACACTTAAAAAGTTTCCCTTAACCTTAGAATCCTATCGACCGATTGAAGAAGCGATTAGTACAGCTGGAGGCTTAGGATTTGAAAATTTAGATCAACATCTAATGCTCAAGGATTTTCCCAGTGTATTTTGTGTTGGAGAGATGTTAGATTGGGAAGCACCAACGGGAGGCTATCTCTTAACGGGAGTGATGGGGCAAGGTAAACAGGCCGCACAAGGTCTTTTAAAATTATTACAAACGTGAATAATCGATTAGATAGAAATTAGAAAGAGGGTTGAACTTCCTTAAAAAAAAGAAGTTCTAAATACTTACATATGGGTTAATATAGTAAGAAACTAAGGCTACGGCAGTTACGAAATAGACTATTTGCATAGCCACATGGTTTAACGCTTTTGTTATCATTCATCACCTTTTTTATTCTCAAAAGTTATCAGCCGTCTCCCTACTGAAACATCTGAAAATCCGAACATTAGTTTTATCCATTGGAATGTTTTTTGGGTATATAAAAAAACATGTGTTGGATCGTTCTTGTAGTACCATGAAGCAAAGTCTATTCCCTCATTATAAGGTTCTGTCATTAGATACATTTTTCCATTATTCTTTAACATACTTTTTAATAATTTGAACTCTTTATAGGGTTTGTAAAAATGTTCAATAACCTCACATGAAGATATATAGTCGTATTTTTCTTTCAAAAGCTCTGGATGTATATGAAAGTATGGATCGTAGTTGAGAATGCTATAATCTTTTTCTCTTAAAACTACTGATATAATTGCAGATGTCCCTGCTCCAAAATCTAAGCCCTTATCTTTATGCGTAAAATCAGTCATAATCGAAGAAGTTATCGGACTTACAAACTTTCTATACCCATCATCTGCTGTGTCATCATCATGCAGTTCATAACGTTTTTTTTCACTTACAGAATCGGGAAGTTCTTCTTTTTGAACGAAGATTCCATCACACCTTTCACATCTATAGTAGGTTTGTGTATCTTTATAAAAAAAATCACTCTCGCCACTACAAAGTGGACAGGTTACGCTCATATATTTTCCTTTGACGGTATTTTACAGCATATGAGTTAACCAATAAGAGACTGAAGCTCTGTATATTCAAAATCAAATACTTTTGCAACTGCAGGATTAGTTAATTTCCCTTTACATATATTTACACCTAGTCGAAGTGATTTATCATTTTTAAGTGCTTGGAACGTTCCATTTGCCAAGGTACGAACATACTCAAATGTAGCATTTGTTAAGGCTAAACTAGCAGTTTTAGGATAAGCCCCTGGCATATTTGCTACGCAGTAATGCACAACGCCCTCATCTACAAAAACTGGCTTTGTGTGTGTAGTTGGGGAGGAACTCTCTGAGATTCCACCTTGGTCTATTGTTATATCAACCAAAATACTTCCATTTTTCATTTCTTGTAGCATCTTTTTTGTGATTAGCTTTGGCGTAGAATCTCCCCCATGAACTAATACGGTAGCTATAACTACGTCAGAATCCTTTAAAAGCTTTTCGAGTTTATTTTTTGAGTATATTTCAGTTTTAACTTGAGGAAACAGTTTTTTTATTTTTTGAAGCTTTGGCTGGGAGCGATTTATAACTGTTACATTTGCACCTAATCCGTGCGCTATCTCCATCGCTCCAAATCCTGAATTTCCAGCACCTATTATGAGAACATTTGCACTCTCTACTCCTAAAGCCCCACTTATTAAAACACCTGAACCGCCTTGGTAGCGACTTAGATGATGGGCCGCTATTGTTGGAGCCATTCTTCCCGCTATTTCACTCATCGGCTTAAGCAGTGGTAGTTCATTTTCATTTGCTACAGTCTCATACGCAATGGCACATAAGCCTTTCTTCATTAAAACAGTCGTCAACTCTTTAAGAGGTGCAAGATGTAAATAACAAAAGAGTGTATGTTTTTCACATAAGAGTTCATACTCTGACTTTTGAGGCTCTTTAACTTTTACAATCAAACTTGCTTCATCATAGACTTGCTTTGCATTTTCAAGGATTTTCGCACCAGCTTTGAGATACTCTAAATCACTAAAGCCACTCCCCTCACCTGCAGATTTTTGTATCACTACAGTATGAGTATCTTTTACAAGTTTTAAAACATTTGACGGTGTTAAACCAACACGAAATTCATCAGTTTTAACCTCTTTTGGAATTCCTATTATCATCAATATTTCCTTACATTATGTTAGAATGATATTACAAGTATATTTCAATACTATTAAGTCAAAGCTGAAAAAGGTCTTATATGAAATTTAGTTATTATATACAAGGTATATTTATAATCATTTTTCTTCTCCTATTATCAAGTTGCTCTGAACCTACTAGTGCATTTTATCCCCCAGAACCAAATCAAAACAATAATAAAACAATATATGTAATAAAGCACAAATGGCATACGGGTATTATATTATTAAAAAAAGATGCAGATTCATATATCCATTCTTTTAATGATTTTGAAAATAGCAAGTACTTAGAAATAGGATGGGGAGATGAGACTTATTATCAGGCGGAGGAAAAAACTATTTGGATGGCTATTAAAGCTCTCTTTTTGCCTACTAACTCCATTATTCACGTAGTTGCATTCCAAAAAGATCCCATTACATATTTTTCAAATAGTGAAATTATAGAGTTGAAGTTATCAAGAAAAGGCTTTGTTAAACTTACTCAGTTTATTAACAACAGTTTTGTTTTAAACGAGAAAGGAGAGCCAATAAAGTCAGGAAAAGATTTCTATGGAGCAAGCAGGTTTTATCATGCAAATGGAACATTCCATATGTTTAACAACTGTAATACTTGGAGCGCTGAGGCAATCAACTCTTCAGGATTTCCCATAAGTAAATATACTTTTTCAGCTCCAGGTGTATTATATCAATTGAAGCAGAACAAGGACTAAGATGCAAGCTTTCATAAATCTACTTAAAATGTTAATTTACGGATATTTAACCATACTTGCTTTAATGTATATTTTTCAATCAAAGCTAATTTATTTTCCAACTACAAATATAAATACCAATCCAAATTCAGTGGGTCTTGAGTACCAATCTATCATCTTTGAAAGTAATGATAAAACAAAACTTCATGCCTGGTATATACCAAAAAAAGATGCGAAAACTACGATTCTTTTTCTACATGGTAATGCTGGAAATATATCTCATCGTCTTAGTTCGATAGAACTTTTTAACTCATTGGGAATGAATGTATTTATTTTTGACTACAGAGGATATGGACTTTCTGAGGGAAGTCCAAGTGAGCAAAATACCTATGATGATGCAAAAAATGCATGGAATTATCTTTTAAAAGACAAGAACATAAAAGCTGAAAATATCATTATATTTGGAAGGTCTTTAGGGGGAGCTATTGCTGCTAAACTGGGTAGCAGTGCGAAACCAAAAGCTATCATACTTGAATCTACTTTTACCACTATCAAAGAGCTTGCATCTGACGTTTATCCATTTGTACCGGAGGCTTTAATCCACTTTTCATATGAGACAACAAAGTATTTAAAAGATATAAACTATCCTATCTTGGTTATTCACAGTGAAGATGACAATATTATTCCATTTAAGTATGGAGAGGCTATTTTTAAAAATGCAAATGAGCCAAAAACTTTTGTAAAAATCAGAGGGGATCATAACTATGGTTTTTTACAATCAAAAGATATATACTTACCTGCTTTAAAAAAATTCTTACAAGAGTTAAATTAGTGCCACACCCCTTCAAGAGAATACCCACAATATGGACACTTAGCATTTTCATCAAGTTCATTTGTCACATACTGTCCAATATGCCCGTGTCTATCAACTACTCTTTTTTCACAAGATGGACAATAAGTAGATTCATAATCCCCATCATCAATATTACCAACATAAAGATATTTCAAACCCTCTTCTTGCCCTATTTTGTATGCACGTCGAAGTGTTGAAGCTGGTGTTCGAGGAACGTCTAACATCTTGTACATCGGATGAAAGGCTGAGAGGTGCCAAGGAATCGAGGTGTCAATACTCGCTATAAACTTAGCGATTTCTCGAATCTCTTCATCAGAATCATTCTTACCTTGAATAAGTAGTGTTGTAATCTCAATCCAAATCCCTTTTTCATGTGCGTACTTCACAGTTTCAAGCACGGGTTTAAGTCTTGCTCCACATATCTCTTTATAAAATTCATTGGAAAAAGATTTAATGTCTATATTCATACCATCAATGTAAGGAGAGAGTAAATCTATCGCCTTATGCGTTTCGTACCCACTTGTGACATAGATATTTTTTAGCCCTTTTTCATGTGCTAGTTTTGCTGTATCGTAGGTGTATTCAAAAAAGATGATAGGCTCATTGTAGGTGTATGCAATAGAATCACAGTTATTCTCGATTGTTAGTTCTATTATTTTTTTAGGAGGAAGTTCTCGTCCAACTATTTCATAATTATTTTCTTGAGGATACTGAGAGATACTATGATTCTGACAAAACTTACAAGAGAGATTACACCCTACTGTTCCAAGTGAAAACACCTTACTCTTTGGTAAAAAATGAAACATAGGTTTTTTCTCTACTGGGTCAATATTTACGGCTGCAGCTAGACCATATACAAGAAGTTGCAACTCACCGTTTTGCACTTTTCTAACACTACAAATCCCGTATTCACCCTCATCAAGGACACAGGCTTGTGAACATGCTTCACATAAAACCTTTCCTGATTTTAACTTTTTACTTAACCATGCATTTTGAGACATCTTACGCTCCTCAAGCCTTACTTATCAATATTATAACTAAAGAAATTTCATTAAGTCCAAATAAGTTATAAACAGATAAAATTACATTATTAAAAAAATAAGGATATTTTTGCTAAATTTACCTAATGCTCTAGCATCACTTCGTATACTTATAGCACCGTTCATGTTTTGGATTATTTTAAATCCACAAGTGTTTACAGATAATGGCTTTCATGTATCGTGGAACTACTACTTTGCTTCACTTTTATTTGTTCTTGCATCTGCAACTGACTTTTTTGATGGATATATCGCAAGACAATGGAATCAGATGACAATGCTAGGAGCTATTTTAGACCCTCTCGCAGACAAGATGCTTACACTCGCAGCTTTTTTAGGGCTGATGATGATAGGGGAGGCTTCCGCGTGGGCTATCTATATTATTGTTGTTCGTGAGCTTTTTATCACAGGACTTCGTACAGTTGCTGTAAGTGAAGGTTTAGCAGTCAAGGCTTCATGGGCTGGAAAAGTAAAAACCGTAGCACAAATGATAGCTATAGGCTTTTTACTTATGCACTGGCCTTTGGGGACTGAACTTCTTTGGTTTGCAGTATTTTTAACAGTTTACTCAGGTTTAGAATACCTTTGGGGATTTAAACAAGCATTTGCAAAGGATTCAAAATAATGGGTATAGTTGTATCACTCTTAGTCTTATCGGCTTTAATATTTTTTCATGAGTTAGGACACTATGTGGCAGCTCGAATGATGGGCGTTTATGTAGAAGTTTTTAGTATTGGTTTTGGTAAAAAAATCGCCTCGTTTCACAAATGGGGAACAGAATGGAAGATAGCGATGATTCCACTCGGTGGTTATGTAAAAATGAAAGGTCAAGATGATTCTGATCCTTCAAAAATTTCGAGTGATGATGATAGCTACAATACAAAAACACCTCTACAAAGAATTTTTATACTTCTTGCAGGACCTGTAGCAAACTTTGTTTTAGCCTTTGTTTTATACTTCGCTATTGCACTTGGTGGTCCTAAGGTTTTGTCTCCCGTTATCGGTCAAGTAGTTAAAGATTCTCCTGCCTTTATAGCAGGCTTAGAATCTAACGATACTATTCGTTCTATCAATGGCATAGGTATCACTACCTGGAAAGAGATGGCTACTATCATCAAAACTTCTGAGGGGAGTTTGAACCTTGAAATACAAAGAGCTGGATTTGTTGAGTACAAAACCCTTACTCCAAAGATTAGTGAAACTACAAATATGTTCAATGAAACTGTTCAAAGAAAAATGATAGGTATAGGTTCAGCTGGAGTTTCACATACCTTAGAGCTTAGTGTATTTGAAACCTTATCGTATGCAACTGAGCAAACTATCTTTGCTTCAACTATGATTTTCACAGGTGTACAAAAGCTTATAACAGGTGATGTTCCCCCAAAAGAGTTAGGTGGAGTTATAAGTATAGTAAAAATCACTGCAGATGCCACAGATGCTGGTTGGATGAGTGTTTTGTTTTTTGCAGCTCTTATCTCTGTAAACCTTGGAGTTTTAAATCTTCTTCCGATTCCAGCACTTGATGGCGGACACATAATGTTTAATCTTTATGAATGGATTACTTCAAGAGCTCCAAGTGAAAAAGTGTTAATCAACCTAACAATAGTAGGTTGGGTTATGCTTTTTTCTCTTATGGGGCTTGGCTTATTTAATGATATTACAAGATTGATGGGATAAAAAATGACACAAACAGAATATAAAATATATGTGGACGACATAGTTAGACGAGTAGAGTATGCACGACTACGCGTAAGTGATTACCACATAGTAAAAACGGTAGCCATTAGTAAGTACTCAACTTCTGATGAGATACAAAAGCTTTATGAGATAGGTCAACGTGCTTACGGTGAGAACAAGGTTCAAGACTTAAAAGCAAAGGCTAACGAACTTGAAGAATTTCCTATTGAATGGCATTTTGTAGGAAATTTACAAAAAAACAAAATCAACAATTTACTTGAAATAGACCCTACTCTCTTTCATGCCCTTGATTCTATAGAACTAGCACTAGAGTTACAAAAAAAACTCGAAGCTAAAGATATGACACTTGATTGTCTCCTACAAATCAACTCTGCAAAAGAAGATTCTAAACATGGTTTCATGCCAGAAGTAGCACTAGAATCATATAATAGAATCACACAAGAGTGTCCAAATATTAAACTCAAAGGTGTTATGAGTATTGGTGCACATTCAGATGATATATCTCTTGTTAAAAAGAGTTTTGAAACTACACACGCCATTTATAAACAATGTGAAGGTGCGACTATTTGTTCTATGGGGATGAGTGGAGATTTTGAGTTAGCGATAAAATGTGGTTCTAATATGATTCGGCTAGGCTCGGTTATGTTTAATAAATAATTTGCTTCGTTGGCAAAAGCTTATTTATCCACTCTAAAGAAAATTCTTTAGAGTTACACTTGTTTAATAAATAACTACATAAAAGAATATTTTTTAAATCGAACAGAATCATGTTTAGAATTGATAATAAGTTTTTTTTGATATGCTACCATTTCTAAAAATGGATTTAAAAAGTTCTGAAGAGATTCTTTTTTAAGTTCTTCTATTCCCCATTTATTTAACTCTTCTAAAACAACTAAAGTAGATTCTATTGTTGAAAGGTATCTTTCATTTGGTTGTTCTTTTATCTCATACTTTGATGTCTGTGTTGTACTAAAACTCATATGCTTCAATATTTGTAAATTTTCACTTTGTATAAACATTTTTTTTGCACAGCTCCAAGTTGAATCTATAAGAAAGATAGCTAGTTTTTTATTTGAAGAAAGAGTGGGTTTGGTATCTGTTAAGTTGAGAGCATCCTCACTAGGATATAAAATATAAGAATCATGCGTAGCAACAATCTCATTGATTTTTTTATTTTGAGAAAAATCAATCCCAACAAAAAGTTCAGAGTTCTTCAAACTAAGGTGGGTAAAGCGTCCTGTATTGTTTTTTACTTTTTTAAACTCTTTTGGATGCATAAGAATCACAAACTTAGTATTTGTATCAAAGGCTTGTATGTATTCACACATACACGAACTTTTAGGTCTATAACACTTGTAACATTTTTCTCTGATTATCTTCCTCGCATACCACGAATCGGTTCGATGAGTGGGGTAAAATATACAAGTTGGTCGTTCCAGTTTGTTTGTGATTTAGCGTCATCGTAAAATATAACAGCCTCAAACTTTAGCGCTGTTATTTCAGTATCTTTGACTTTAACAGCGAGAGCAATTTTGCTAAACTCTTCATTTGAAAATCCATATACAAAGTGATAATCCTGTGGATTATTTGCATGTATCAAGGCATTTACATAGGTTTTATCTTTTAACTGAATCTGTACAAGTTGTAGATTATTTCTTTTGTATACCATTTCATATTGTCTTGAATTATCAAAAACATACATAAGCGTAGAGAGTTCTGATTTAGCAAACTGAAATGATAAATCCGTCTCTCCATACTCACCAAAGAGAATATTCCCCTCGCTACTTTGCATTATATACTGATGCACATAAAGGTCACTAAAGTTCAAGAGATTTTCTTTTTTTGCATTGTTCGCGATTATACGAGTTTTATCATTATAATTGAGCTGTAAATCATTAGATTGACTCAAACTAAGAGAACTTGTACTACACGCGCTAAATGTCAGTGCTACTAAAAGCATATATATAATATTTTTCATAAGATTATTATACTACAATTTCATAAAGGATTTTTGATTTGAAAAAAGTATACGATCTTATCGTTGTTGGCTCTGGTGCTGCTGGAATCATAGCTGCAATCGTAGCTGCAAGAGATGGTAAGTCTGTACTTCTTTTAGAAAAACTTTCACAAATCGCATCTAAACTCAAAGCCACAGGTGGAGGAAGATGTAACCTAACAAACACGCTCTCAAACGAAGACTTTATGGCACGATTCGGACGTGATGGGAGATTTATGCAAGATGCTCTTAAAGCCTTTGATTATAAACAACTCGTACAGTTCTTTGATGAGATTGGAGTAGATACACATGCTCCTGATGGTTTTAGAATCTTCCCCACCTCACACTCATCAG
>JAFLJZ010000032.1 GCA_022712775.1 Sulfurimonas sp. | reverse complement strand
CGAGGGGGATGAACCATCAAAACCATCATCAGAAAACTCATATTTTTCTCTTAAAAGTAATAAAAGTTCGGGTGATTTAAGTCCCACTATTTCTTTAGCTGCGAACTTATTTTCCATGTACTCTATAAAACGAATCGATATATTTCGCTCTTTACAGTACTCTAAAACACTCACTATTTCTGAAGCATTAACAGTTTGCATTGGAACCATATTTACTTTAACTTTTAGCCCAACTTTTAGTGCTTCATCTACACCTGCTAAAACATTCTTCAAAACATCTTTACCTGCAATATCTTGAGCAACTTTAGGAATAAGAGTATCTATACTTACATTGATTCGCTTTAGTCCTGCATCTTTAAGTCTTTGTGCTGCACCTTTGAGTAAAAAAGCATTTGTTGTCATGGCTAAATCAATACTTGGTTTATAGTCGTAAATCATTTTAATGAATTTATCTAAACCCTCACGAAGCAAAGGTTCCCCACCCGTAATACGGATTTTTTTAACACCTTCATCTATAGCTACTTTCATAAACTCAAAAAGTTCTTCAAAGCTAAGGAGGTTTTCTTTTGGTACCCAAGAAAAAGGTTTCTCAGGCATGCAGTAAGTACATCTAAAATTACATCTCTCTGTTACCGAAACACGCAAGTAGTCTACTACTCTATCATAACTATCTATTAGCATTAACTACTTGTATCAGTATCGAATGTTAATGCTTCATATACCGAAAACATAATACTACTAAATACAATCAATGCAATAATAATTTTAAAATATTCCATCAGAGATCTCCTAAACTTTTTATTTTTCTTAAAATAACTCTATTAATATAAATAACAGCTATTGCAACGAGAAAAGAGAAGAGCATAAACATAAGTAAATCAAAAAAATTAAATTTTTCATAGTTTCTATATATCCACGCTACAAAAGAAACATTAAAAGCGATAAGAATACTAAATACAACTTTTAAATAACCTATACTTTCTTTTATTTCATCTATTTTTGCCATAGTTAATTATACTCTTATAATGTAAAAGCTAAATAAAGTAAAACTATTTAGCTAATATCTCAGCTTTCATTGCTTTGAACTCTTCGTTTGTTAAGAGTCCCTCTTTTTTCATCTCGTATGCTTTTTTAATATCATCAAGTTTTGATGCTGATGATGGTCTTGGAGCTGATGAAACTGCAGATGCAGCTGGCACTGCACCCATAGCTTTCATTTTTCTCTCTATAATAGCATCTATCTCTGCTTCAGTCATTGCTGGAATCACATTCTCACCAGTTTTACCTGCTGTACTTCCACCAAACTCAGGAACATATGCTGCCATATCCATTTCAAATGAACCAGATAACTTGCTTTTCTTTAAATCTTCTGATGCTTCTGATGCACTTACTTGCTCAAACACATAAGCACCACCAAAGTCACCGCTTTGCACTTTTAAGAAGTATGTTTGACCTGCTTGAAGGTTCAGTTTTACATGTTCTTCTTCAAAGTTTCTTCTTACAGCAGTAAAAAGTACAGTTGCTGGTTTCATATCAAAAACTTTATATTCTCCAGATTCTATAGTTCCACGTACATTTTTTCCATTGATTCGTGTTTTATACTTTGAATCTTCCATCGCATCATCCATGCCTAATTGTGCATCAGTTACTAAAAAGTATACTAAGGCTGCATCTGCTAATGGTTCCTGTGTTTTAAAAGGTGTTTTTGTTGTACATCCAGAAGTTATAAGTAGCGCTACTGCTACAAGAAGAAGGGATTTGATAAGGTTCATAAAGTTCTCTCTTTTAAAAATATGAGAGATTATAGCATAAGTTTTGTTTGTGGTTGCATCTTGGAAAGATGGAACGAGGTAAATTTATATTACCAACCCATCAGACTGATAGTTTTTGCTACAAAACACCATAAAAAGCAAGTCTCGACGCTTCATACTTATTTATTCCTAAGCGAAGCGTGGGAACTAGTTAACGAGTTAAACTTTTATATTTTCTTTTGTAGCTAAATAAGCTTCATAACTAAGAAACAGGATTACACCTAGAATCGTTAGACTAATGATAATTTCCATAATTATAAATCCTCCAATGAATTAATTTTAATTAAAATAGATTTATTTAAAAAATGTACTAAAGCAATTAAACATAAAATACCAATAAAAGAGATAGCTAATCTTATATTAGATAAAGTCTCAAACTTTGAGCTTAACCAACCTAATAAACTAATCAGAGTAACAACTGATATACCAAGCCATACTTTTAAATAATTTATTTTTCTTTTATTAAATCTATTTTTGCCATAAGACATTATAACATAAAAAATAATTAGTTTTCCACAAGGGATCAACCCTACGGGCGATAATTTTGAGAAGTTTGTTTTGTGGCTTGTGTTTGTGGAATACCGTTACACCTCAGGAGAGGTGGAACGAGTTAATTCTAATATCAATGTGATGTTATCGCATCTTTGGCAATATATGCTATTGTTATTATGAATGATGCTATTACAAGTACGATTAAATATTCCATTATAAATACTCCAATGATTTGATATCTTTTATAATTTTCTTATTTAGAAAAATAGAAATGATGAGAACAAAGAAGATGATAAATATATCTGCATATACTAATATTTCTTTTGCTGTACTATAATTATTTACTAGCCAACTTATTAAGCCTATGATAATTTATAAATTCTTTTACTCTATCTATTTTTGCCATAAGCCATTATAACATAAAAAATAATTAGTTTTCCACAAGGGATCAACCCTACGGGCGATAATTTTGAGAAGTTTGTTTTGTGGCTTGTGTTTGTTGAATACCGTTACACCTCAGGAGAGGTGGAACGAGTTAAACTGTATTTGATTCCATATTATAAATACTTTAATAATTTTATTTTTTTAACGATCAAAGTGGAACTTGGGAACGAGTAAGATAAATAGCATTGTAGCTATTAGTAGAAGGGATTTGATAAGGTTCATAAAGTTCTCTCTTTTTTAAAATATGAGAGATTATAGCATAATTTTGTGAAGTTGTTTAGAAAAGTGTTCTCGTTCCACCTCTCCTGAGGTGTAATGAGTTCTATATGTATTCCATCTCAGGAGAGATGGAACGAGTGATAGTTAGTGATTTGTATGTGATTTATTATCTAGTTTAGTCATTACGACCATTGTTATAATTACCGTTGCTAAAATAAATAATCCTGCAAGTTCTAAGTTCATTTTATTCTCCTTTTTTTATTAAGAATGCACCTGATAAAAATACCAGTCCTGCAATAGTTAAAGAGTATATACTGATATCTTCATCTCTAATCAATGGAGTTATAATAGCTGAACCTAAAATAATTTTAGATATGTCATAAAGATATTTTCCAGTTTCTGTATATACTTTTTTCATAAGACATTATAACATAAAAGGAAGTTGTTTAAAATATGGGGTTATTTGTAGGTTGAGGGTGTTGTATTCATTCCATCTCAGGAGAGATGGAACGAGGTTAACTTGGGAACGAGCGAAAATAATTTGTTTTCCACAAGGGATCAACCCTACGGGCGATAATTTTGAGAAGTTTGTTTTGTGGCTTGTGTTTGTTGAATACCGTTACACCTCAGGAGAG
>JAFLJZ010000031.1 GCA_022712775.1 Sulfurimonas sp. | reverse complement strand
TTCATAAATGACATCAAAAAAGTTTTAGCAGTTTTACCAAAGCAAAAACAAACACTTCTTTTTTCTGCAACTTTTTCAAATGAAATAAAAAAACTAACAGATTCACTTTTGAATTCACCTGTTTTGATAGAAGTAGCACGAAGAAACCAATCAGCCGAACAAATACAGCAGATTGTACACCCTGTTGATAAAACAAGAAAAAGAGAGTTACTAGCGAAGTTAATTAATGATGGAGCTTGGAAGCAAGTTCTTGTTTTTATGCGAACAAAGCATGGAGCAAACCGTTTAAGTGGACAGTTAGAAAGTGATGGAATAACAGCTGTCGCAATTCATGGAAACAAAAGCCAAAATGCAAGAACAAAGGCCTTAGCTGATTTCAAAGCAGGTAAAGTACGGGTACTTGTAGCAACAGATATAGCGGCACGTGGAATCGATATAGACCAGCTTCCTCATGTTGTGAATTATGAGCTTCCTAATGTTTCAGAGGATTATGTTCATCGTATTGGGAGAACAGGGCGTGCTGGCAATGTTGGAGAAGCTGTAAGTTTGGTCTGTGTTGATGAGCATGAATTTTTAGCGAACATCGAAAAGCTTATTAAAAAAGATATTCACAAGTTTGTAGTAAAAGGTTTCGCACCAGATCCTTCCATAAAAGCTGAAGCTATCCAAATGGGCGGTAATCGCGGTGGTGGTAACCGTGGACGTGGTGGAAATAGAGGTAGCGGTGGTGGAAACTCTCGTAGAAGAAGATAGTATGAAGGTACTATAACTCTCTCTCAAAGTTATCGATTGTATTTCTAAGCTATAACACCAAATACAATCGTAAAAGAAACACCATCATCTTTATTTTCTACAAGTAGTCTTCCATTATGATGATCTTCGATAATTATTTTTGACAGATAAAGACCCAGACCTGTCCCTATGGACTCATCTTTTGTAGAGAAGTCAGGGTCAAATATTTTTGCTAATACACTCTCTGGAATCCCTCCACCGTTGTCACTTATAGTTAATTTATTTTTAGACCCTTTAATACTAATCATAGGGTTTTGAATATTTTTTTCTAAAAAATTATCTTCTGCATTTTTAATAATATTTAAAATCACTTGTATTATTTCATTATCATACATATTTATAAGGTTGTCTGAATCATACTCATACAGCATTTCAGTTTTTTGATCGATAAAAGAAGTCTTGATAATATTAATAGCCCTTGTAACTACATCTTGGAGTGTTTTATTACTAAAAACCTTATTTAACTTATAAAAATTTCTAAAATCATCCATTGTATTATTTAAGTTTTGTATCAAAGTATTTATTTTATTTAATGAAGTATCAAAATAATTTAGTAAATTTTGTCTATCTTCTAGTTTTTCTAAGTCAAATGCTTCAAGAGCTAACTTTAACTGTAAGTCACATGATATAGCAGACATTGTAGTTAATGGTTGTCTCCATTGATGTGCGATCATACTTATAAGCTCTCCCATCTTAGCCATTCTTGATTGTTGAACCATCGTTTTTTCTAGATTTGTCCTATAGGTTATATCCTCATATACACCTAAAATACCTATAATTTTACCAGCTTTATTTTTTAATGGAATTTTTGATGCAGAGAGTAAAACTTCTTTGCCATTTAAGTCAGTTTGAACCTCTTTAAATTGTAATTTAGGCTTATCGTTCTTTATAATTGAAAAATCATCTTCTCTGTGGGCTTTTGCTTCTTTTGTCCATGGTAGATCAAAATCATTTTTTCCAATAAGAGATTCAACAGAATCTAATTTTGCATCTTCTAAAAATAATTTGTTTGCTCCAAGATAAATACCATTAGTATCCTTCCAAAAAATTCGTATGGGAACTGTGTTTATAATGTTTTGAATTAAATTGTATTGTTTAGCAAGGGCATCTTGAGTATTTTTAATCGCAGTTATATCAAGAACAGTTCCTATCATTGAGATAGCTTTTCCATTCTCATCAAATTGTGCATTACCTGATTCTAGAACATATACTAACTTTCCATCCTGACGTAAAATACTGTGTTCAAAACTGTAAGGCACTCTATTTTTTAAAGAATCCGCTACTGCATTTTCTAATTTTTTTCTATCATCATTTGGTAAGTATGTTAAAAAATGCTCGTAAGTCGCTTTAAAAGATTGAGGTTCTTCACCAAATATCCTATAAACCTCATTTGACCATGTTATGTTGTTAGTTTCAATATTCCAAATCCAATTACCTATATGTGCAATTTTTTCTACTTCTGCTAATTGTTCTTTTTCTACTTTTAATTTATTTACTAAAATTTTAGACTTATTTAACTCTCTATAAAACACAATAACATCACCATTATCAAGCTTTTTGATAGTGTATTCACGCCATTGATCAATATACTTATCTTTATAAATTTTTATTTCTAATGATTCTTCTTGAGATGTTGTATTAACTTTTTGAAGAAATTCATATAATTCAGAAGCCCTAAGAGAAGGGAAAATATCTAGAAGTTTCTTACCAATAACTTCATCTTTGGAAATATTGTCATGTTTCTGGGAATTCTTATTGAGGTCGATAAAAATAAAATCATTATCAATATAACGATATATAGTTACGTTTTTTGGAATATCATCTATAGATACAAAACTACTAGGGGACACATTCTTTGTCATATATACTCCTAATAAACATATTTTATTAATCAAATACCCATTTATTATCACAATTTTATGATAATATCATTTTAAATAAACTTAAATAAATTTATTACATCCTAATAGATGGTAAACTTGGATATAATTTTGTGAGGGTTTAAGTATGAATAGAAGTAGTATATGTGAATTATGTAGTAGCAATGAAGGGCTTGAATTATTTGAAGTCGCACCATCAGATTCTAGTGAAGAACAGGGTGTTTACCTTTGTTCAAACTGTACAAATCAAATCCAAAACGAAAACTTAGACAAAACACATTTTAACTGCTTAAATGATTCTATGTGGAGTGAGATACCTGCTGTATCTGTGCTTACATATAGACTACTCAATACACTAGGTCGCCAAGATTTAGTTGATATGATGTATATGGAAGAAGATGTTAAATCTTGGGCTGATGCAGGAATATTAAATGAAGAAAAGTTAGTATATAAAGATGCTAATGGCGTGGTTCTTAATGCTGGTGACACAGTTGTAATTACAAAAGACTTAGATGTAAAGGGAACAGGCTTTACTGCAAAACGTGGTACAGCAGTTCGTAATATTAGTTTAGTTCATGGTGATGACCAACATATCGAAGGTCGTGTAAATGGTGTGAAAATTCATATACTTACAAAGTATCTCAAGAAATCATAAAAGGTATCTATGAATCCCCTTAAATCCATAGTAATTAATCTACTTATACCATCGATAATATCTCTTTTATTTGTTATTGTCATCTGGTATACGCAGGAGATTCCAAAGGCAATTTTTAGTCTTGTGCCTTACCTTTTTTATGCGATTAGTATCTTGGTTTTATGGGTTTCGTGGCATTTTAATAGAAATAAATTTATTTTTATTATGATTCCACTTATTTGTATGCATCTTGGTTTTGATTACTTTAGTGCTGCAAATGCTACGCAATTATTTATGCTTAGTTCTTTACTCATTCCTGTACATTTTCTAGTATTTTTAGTTTTAAAAGAGAGAGGATTATTTTCTATTTGGGGAATCTCAAAAATAGGATTTTTTGTTTTTGAAATAGCCTTAATTGCATATCTTATTTATTTTCCTAGTGATATTGTACAAAGTATTATCAACTTAAAAATCTTTGCAATCTCTTTTTATCCACTAAAAGATATAGCAGTAGTTATTGGAATTACAGTAGTCTTTATTTTTATTGCTCTTGTATTATTTAATAAGTACTTACTCTATAACAGCTCTTTTTTAGTAATTGTTATTAGTTTTTATGGTGGATTATATTTCTTAAAGACACCGTATGCAACAGATATATCCTTACTAGCAATTAGCGTAATTATCTTTTCTCTTTTAATTCGAGAATCGTACAGGTTGGCATTTTATGATGAGTTAACCGAATTACCAGGGCGACGCGCCTTAGTTGAAGATATGGCAAAGCTAGGGATGAAGTACTCTTTTGCTATGACAGATATAGACCATTTTAAAAAGTTTAATGATACCTACGGACATGATACAGGTGATGAAGTACTTAAAATGGTTGCAAGTAAGTTAGCAAATGTTGGCGGCGGTGGTAAGGCATATAGATATGGTGGAGAAGAATTTGTTATACTTTTCCCTTCTATAGACGTTGATGAAGCATATATTTATAGTAATGTACTACGAGAAATTATTGCTAAGAGTGCTTTTACTGTACGAAATAAAACAAAAACAAAAAAAATATTTGTACATATCTCTATAGGTGTTGTTCAAAACAAGCCGACAGATAGAGACCCATTTGCAGTAATGAAACGTGCAGACAATGCCTTATACAAGGCTAAAAATACTGGAAGAAATCAGGTTACTAAAGCCTAAGATGATTGGATGTTAAAATGAAAGCAAGTGATAGATTTTATAAGATAGATAAAGATTTTCGTTCTCCTTATGCAAGAGATAGAGATAGAATCATACATTCAGCAAGTTTTCGAAAACTTGAGTATAAAACACAAGTTTTTTTAAATCATGAGGGTGATTTCTTTCGTACGCGTTTAACACACTCTTTAGAAGTTTCCCAAATCGCACGTTCTATTACTTCAACACTTGGACTTAACGAGTCTCTCGCGGAATCGATTGCTTTAGCGCATGATTTAGGACATACCCCCTTTGGTCATGTTGGTGGGGATACACTTGATGAGTGTTTAAAACAAGATGGTTTTAAAAATGGTTTTGAGCATAACTTTCAAAGCTTTAGAGTTGTTTCATTTTTAGAAAAAAGATACAAGGAATTTGATGGACTGAACCTCACTTTTGCAACGCTTGAAGGAATTTTAAAACATTCCTATCCGTATCAAAAAAGTTTTTTACCAGCTAAGATTCATGAACAGTTTAATCTTGATACACATCCCTCTATAGAAGCGATGATAGTAGACCGTGCAGATGAAATCGCATATGTAAGTCATGACATAGATGATGGAGTTAACTCTGGGCTTATCACTTTTGATGATTTAAAGGATAGTGAATTAGCATGTGAGATTTTGCAAAAAGTAAAAGATGAAGGGATACTAGAATCCGACGGAGAGATGTTCCGTTATCGTTTTAGTTCACATTTAATCAATCATCTTGTATACTCACTTTTAGAACATTCACGAGAGAATATTACATGTAAAGATGTGCAAAGTGCAACTTATCATGCAAAAGATGCGATTCCAATAATGCTAGAAAAATCTCTTGAAAGAAAGCTAAAAAAATTAAAGAAAATTTTGTTTAAAAAATTGTACCAGCATCAAAATATTGTTACAAAAATGTATGCAGGAAAACAGGCTGTAAGAGGCTTATATAAGGGATTGATGGAAGAAGAAAAAATGCTTCCAAAAGCTTTACATGCACAGCTAGAAACACGAAATAAACATAGAATCATAGCAGATTATATTGCGTCAATGAGCGATAGACATGCTATTGGTTTATACAAAGAAATGTACGGTAAATTATAATTATATGATTTACTATATAATAAGTTATATAGGTTAGAGAAATGAAATATTTATTATTATTTGGGCTAATAAGTTTATTCCTTTTTGGAGATATTACACAAGATAGACTTGCCTTAGTCGAGATTAAAGATACCTCAGGTTTGAGCGAAAATGAAGTACGTGCTATTGCTGAGAAATCTGATGAAAAGAAAAAAGAAAAGCTTTCTCTAAAAGAAATTTATTCCATCACAGATAGCAACGGAAGTGTAGATATTAAAAAACTACAAGCTCTCTGGGAAAACCAAACACCAAAAACCAATGGATATGATTGGGTTAAGAGTTCATCAGGAGAGTGGTTTAAAGGCCATATAAAAGCTATGTATAATGAAAAACTTGAGTTTGATAGCGATGAAGTAGGACTTTACACTTTTGATTTTGATGATGTTGCATATATAAAAAGTCATAATGCTATCAACGTGAACATAGAAGAAGTTGCTTCTATAAGTGGAATCTTACGTTTTGATGGGGAGACACTTCGAATCATTCAAGGAAACACAGAGTAT
>JAFLJZ010000030.1 GCA_022712775.1 Sulfurimonas sp. | reverse complement strand
TAAACCCCAGAAGGTTAAAAAAACTTGTAAAAAATAGACATTTATAAGCGTGATTGTTTTATCATCTATCTGCTCTTTAAAACTCATCTTTGCGATAAAGCCTAAAAGAATGAATATATAAATGCTAAGAATAGAAAAAATAATTGAATTCATAAAGAAATTATATTATAATTTTGTATGCTATAATCCTAAGACAATTATAAAGGTAATTTATGACTAGTGAAATCATTGCAAAGCATTGTCAAAAGGTCAATCGTATTTTAATTATTGAAGATATGGCTTCTTTGGCAGAATTTTTAAAGGTGACTATAGAAAGAGAAAATGAGATACCTTGTGATATAGCTTTTAATGAAGCTTCCGCAAAAAAATTAATAGAGCAAAATGAGTATCAATTAGTGCTTGTAGATATTTACCTTCCAGATAGTACAGGAAACTTTATAGGTTTTCTTATTCGCCACAACATGCAAATTTTCATTATGACAGGTACTAGCAACGAAGATGAAAGAGCAAAGTTAATTAAGCTTCCCATCGTTGATTATATATCTAAAACAGACAAAGAAACATTAACTCGCTATATAACTTGTACAATCAAAAGACTTGAAAAAAACAGAAACTCTTTAGTTGTAGTTTGTGACGATTCAAAGACTTCTCGCCGTTATATTACAAATATATTAGTAAATCAAAATATACAATTTATAGAATTTGAAGATGGAAAAGAAGCATATGAGTATATTATGGAGAATGGTTTAAAAGTTGGATTATTAATCAGTGACTTTGAGATGCCGTACATGGATGGATTGGAGTTAACAAGAAAATTAAGATTAAAATATTCACCATTAGAATTACCTATTTTGATACAGTCTGGAAGAAGTGGAGAATCAGATATAGCAAATATGTTAAAAATTGGAGCAAATGAATATGTAAGTAAGCCATTAGCAAATGAAGAATTCCTAGCACGAGTAAATGCTTTACTTGACCACAGTCGGATATACGCTGAAAATAAAAAACTTGCAAAAAAACTTCATGCAGTAGCTATGCAAGATTATCTTACGGGATTATATAATCGTAATTATTTCAATATAAATATTGAACAGGTACTCGCTCAAACAAGACGTAATAAAAATTCATATGCAATTATTGTTTTAGATATAGATGATTTTAAAAAAATTAATGATGAATATGGACACTGTGTAGGTGATACTGTATTAAAAGAGGTCGCTCGAGTTTTGAAAAATTTAGCAAGACCTACCGATATAGTCTGTAGATGGGGTGGGGAAGAGTTTATAATTTTAATGCCAAACACTGATTCGAAAGGGAGTAGAAGATTAGCTGAACGTATTTGTACTCAGATAGATAATTTGAGTATAAAAGTTTTAACACTCGATACAGCTTTACATACAACTATCTCAGCTGGAATCGCAGATGGAGATACTGAAGATATAGATGGCGTAATCAAAAAAGCAGATGAAAGAATGTATAAAGCGAAGGCAAATGGTAAAAACCAAGTAATTTCAAATTAAGACTTTAAGAGCAAAAGGTTAAGAATGCAAACAATACAAAATATAAATAACACAATAAAAGAAAATATAGCCGTAATGGTGTACTTTTCAGCACCAACATGTAATGTGTGTCATGCACTTAAACCAAAACTTCTTGAAGCACTTGAAGAAAACTTCCCTGCTTTTAAAGTGCAAAGTGTAGATATATCTATAGAAGAAGACATAGCACCACACTTTGGAGTTTTTGCGATTCCAACTGTACTTATTTTTTTAGATGGAAAAGAGTTCCTAAGAAAATCACGTCATATGAGTGTTGGCGAAGTAATTAAAGAGATACAAAGACCTTATGAGATTATGACTTCATAAAGCTTTTTGGGAGTATAATAAAGAAAAAGGTCAAAAGGAAATAGATTGAGCAAACAGCATTTAAAAAAGATTGGGAAAGTATTTGCACATCCAGTTGCTACAGATTTAGATACAAACAAACTTATGTCGGCATTGGATCATTTTGGTTGCGGTGTTGAGCATAGTAAAACAAACAAGATAAAAATTTCTTTTGATGGTAGAGATATTGTACTTGGGTTTCATCACTCTAGAAGCCTCTCTAAGGATGAAATACTTAAGTTACGTCATTTCCTTGAAGAAGTAGGTTTAACACCTGCGAGGTTAGCTAACTTTTAATCCTTATTGCATAAAAGCAATAAGTGAAGCCGTTACTGCCACATTTAAAGATTCTACCTCGCGATTCATTGGGATGGAGATAGAATCATTGCATAATGCTTCAACCGCAGAACTTACTCCATCACTTTCATTTCCTAAAATAAATATACTTTTATCATTTACTTCTACATCATAAATTGTATTTTTCGCGTGAGAAGACAAGGCATAAATTTCTGTGTTTTGTAAAGTAGGAAGAACCTCCTCAAGAGAGTTACAAAAGTATATAGGTAATTTAAAAAGTGTACCAGCACTTGCTTTAATAACAAGCGGTGAGATTTTTGCAGAACTTTTCTTAGGGAGTATAATCCCATCTACATTTCCAGCTGCACATGAACGAATAATCATTCCAAGATTCTGAGGATTTTGAATCCCATCAAGTGCGATTAATCTAAATTTGTCGAGGTTTTTTATCTCGCTTGCGTTTTGATAACTTTGCGAGATAATATCTATCGCAACACCTTGGTCTTGTTTTGCATTTTTGCTTATTCTACTAAGTGAGTTTTTAGCATGGTAGGTGACTTCAATGTTTCTTGTCTTTGCAAGAGCGAGAATCGTTTTAACTGCTCCATCAGGTTTGTTAGAATCAGCCATATGAAGTTTGTGTACTTCAACGCTTGAATCTTGAAGTACTTCTATGACAACATTACGTCCGTAAAGTGTAATTATTTTTTCAAAAAAAGCTTTTTTATCTTTGTATTCTTGGCTATCTTGCATGGATGGTTTCCTTTTTTAATCTATGATATTATAGATTATTTCTGTTTTATTTTTTGTTATTTTTATCTCTGACACACTTAGTTTATCAATTTCAAGTGCCATAAACTCTTCTATACTTGTGATGTTGTGTTTAGCTAATTCTCTTAAAACGATACCTCTATAAGCCTTTGCCCAATGGCTTACAGCCTTTTTATTTTTTAAAAACTTGAGTGTAGTGTAAGGTTTTGTAAGTTTATAAAATTTATCATAATAGCCTGCACGTAAGTTTAGAACCTCATCCTTCGCTAAATACAAATCAAGTTGGTAGGTAAATCTCTCTTTATAAAATTTATCAGGAACTATCTCACCAATGTTATTTCCCTGTTTTACTTTGTAGTTAGCTATAGTATCCCCACCGAGAATCGGACCGTAAAGATTTGAGAATATGATAGTGTTTTGCTTGAGATATTCGTGAGCCTTAGAATCGAGTGATGTATATTCTAGGTAATCATAAGCTACACCTTGATATCTCTGTATCGCAGCCATAAGTTCAGAATTGTGGATATCATTTATGTATTGTTCGCAGTCACTGAATCTTTTGATTCCAAAGAGTTCTTTTATTTTATCTTTATTGGCACTGAGAGCTATCTTATTATACTCATTGAGAATCTCATCCCTAGCATTAACAGCACCTAATAACTCTCTTTTTTTTTCTTTACCACCGGAATTTTTACCTTCAGATGGAGAAAAAAGTATTTTTAGCATGGACTAGCCCTTTGTAGTATGTTCGTATACACCCTTAAAGTTTTGAGGTGGTACTTCTATGTAATGCTCACAACGCTTTATGTAAATATTATAAATAGCATTGTTGCTTTTGTGCTCTTGAGCATTCATTTTTGAAAATATAGCTAATGCTTCTTTAAACTTAGATGATTTATAGAATTCTATAGCTTTATGGTAAGAATCAAGTTCTTTTAACAGCTCTTCTCTCGATGTATAAAAAAGTGGCTGTGCATCTTGGGCATTAAAGTTATGTATTTGCCAAATCTCTATAGGCTCGTGTTTTCCTTTTACGGTAACTAAATCTAAAAAACGATAAATATAATCTCCTGTTAGTTTCTCTTTTGTGAAATGAGAAATATTTAACCTAGAATTATAGTACTTACATAAAGATTCAAGTCTTGCACCTAAGTTAATCGGATCTCCTATAACAGTATAATCAGAACGGATTTTTGAGCCCATTTCTCCTACAATAGCTACACCACTGTTAAGCCCGATTCCAATATCTACTATGGGAATATTAGCTTCATCGGACATTTTTACTACATTTTCATACTCTGGATTTGCTCGTAGTCTTTCGTTAAGTGCTTGGAGTTCATGTAACTGTTGTAAACTTGCCCTAACAGCTCTGTCAGCATGATTGTCTACATCTATAGGAGCATTCCAATACGCCATAATCGCATCACCAATGTATTTATCAACAGTACCTTTTTCATCGATGATAATTGTTGTCATTGGCTCCATGATTTCATTCATAAACTTGATGAGAGACTTTGGATTACCCATAGCTTCAGAAATGTTTGTGAAATTTCTAACATCAGAGAAGAAGACTGTAATCTCTTTTTGGGCGCCATCTAAAGTATTTGATTCAGGATTTTTAAGAATATCTTCCATAACATCAGCACTTACCTTAGAAGCAAATTTTCCTTTAATCATCTCTTTTTGGCGGAATTCGAATATATAATTTACTGCCAAAACACTTAACAAAGAGACTACCATCGCAAAGATTGCAAAGATAGAATTTAAAATATAGTGCTCAGTAAAAAGAAGATAATAATTAAGATACATAAGCGCAAAAAATGAAGAGAGAAATGATAAAATAAGAAAGAAGAGAGAAAACCTTGAAAAGACAAACAAAATGATAAAAATACTTAGGATAATCACAGTTAAATCAATTACTTCTGCCCATGATGGTTTTGTTATCATATCGTTGTTTATAAGGTTGTCAATAAGATTAGCTTGTATCTCAACTCCAGCTATCACACTGTCCATAGGAGTTGAACGTAAATCCATAAGACCATAGGCTGAGGTTCCTATAAGGATGAACTTTCCTTCAATGTCTTCTTTTTTTAGCGTATTGTTGTAAGCATCTATAGCAGATATATACTTGTAACTTTTAAATGGACCTCTAAAGTTTAGATGAATTTTTCCAAATCTATCACTCGGTATATACTGTTTTCCCATTTTAATATAATCTACTCCAGCAGGAGAATAGACGGTTGTTACTTTAGATATATTATTCGCGATTCTATACATTTCAAAGGCGAGGGATGGGTAAAGCATATTATCGTACTTTATGAAGAGAGGAACACTTCGTATAATTCCTGCTTCATCTGGAATGATATTCATGAAACCACTTGAGTATGCCTTATCTTGAATCACTTCTAAGTTTGTAAGTACACCTTTCGCCCCAGGAATAAACTCTTTAAATTTCTTGTTTTTTTCTATAAAGATAGCTGGGATTTGTGGTGCATCTTTGAGATGCTCCTGTGAATCAAAGTCAAAAATATAGCCTAAAATTGTAGGAGTATTCGCAACACTTTGTGCCAAAATATTGTCATAATCTGGAAGATTAGCTGTATAGATGTTCCATTTTTTAGCAAAGCGAAGAGGGGAGGTTTTATCTGCTTCGGAAAAAACCATATCTAGTCCGATGATTCCAGCACCATTATTTGTTAGATTATTTAAGACTTGTGCTACCTTGTCTCGCTCCCAAGGCCACTGACCCAAAGCCTTAATACTTTTCTCATCTATATCGATAATGACAATATCTTCACTCGCTTTTTCTGGTCCACGAAATTTAAAGTAAAAATCGCGTACTCGGTTGTCTAAAGATTGAAAGTAATTTGGTAAGAAAAGGTAAGCACTCGAGAGTAGAGTACTAAGTAGTAAAAAAAGGAGAATGAGAACCTTTGTTTTATTCATATGATTTAGTAGAGTGTTTGAGTACTGGTTACGTTGTATGTACCATTGTCAGAGTTACCATCATTATATGTGAAATTTCCAGTAACACTATTTCCTATATTGTCATTAAATGTACCATCAGCAGTACCTGCACCAGCACTGCTTAGTCCTAAACCAGTGAAACCGGTTGCACTGAATATAGGATTTAGACTATATATTGCTATTCCTCCAAGATTTAAATTTATAGTATCAGCTCCAAAATTTATATTAAGATTAGCAGTACCGCTAGCTCCTAATCCGCTTCCTCCAGTGGCAGTATAGTTCCCTGCATAGTGAGCATCATTCATAATATAAGTAGTAACATCTCCAGTAGGCTGAATAATACCTTGCATATTACGCTGAAGCTCTGCCATAATTATTTCTGTGTCATCATCGATTGTAACGTTTAGTTGTCCATGGTCCTCATCTCGTATATCTTCTTTTGTTACACGTTTGTTTTCTTCAGCACTTATACCAAAGTGTGTGTCTCGCATCTCTTTTAAATCTTTAGGAGTAAAAGCACTTACAATTATTTTTCCATCAGCTGCTATAGTGATAAAATAACCTTGTTGTACAAGATACTCTATACTAGCAATAGTAACACTAATAGTTCCATAGGTACAATATGCTTGGTATGAATCATCTTCATTAACAATAACACTAAAGTTTGTTCCACGAATCCCGATAGTTGCAGTTCTTGTTTCTACACTAAATTTTTGAGGTGCTATATCACCTATATGACCAGTTATTGTTCGCATAGCACCTTTAATCATATTAAATTTAGCGATAAGTATTTGCTTGTCTTCAAATAAGTATTCACTTATAGAAAAGTTACTGTTTTTTCCTATACTCACAATAGTTTCGTCTGTAAAGATGAGTTGAAGTTTTGTATTGTCTTGGGTGAGAATATTATCTTTTTCTTCAAGTGAAGCACCAAGTGAAGCAGGAATACTATTTCCTGTTCTTTTGATATCCGCTTGACCTTTTAGTGCAGTTATTGTTGCAATATTTGCAAAAAGTTGTGTGCTAAGTAGTAAAATTAGTAGTAAAATTGTTTTCATACTTTAACTCCTAAAACGTTTTAATGATACCAGCAGATGCTGTGTATTTTTTATAAGAGAATCTTTCTTGGTTTGATTCTATATATTCGTATGTAGTACCTAGTTTAAAGCGAAGTGTTGGCATTAGCTTTATTGTAAAACCAAGATTAGCAGTTCCTCCAATATCACTTCTTACAGAAGAAAAACCATGACTATGGTCTTTGTATTTTCTATTTCGTAATTCTGCATAGGCATCGAAACTATAGGTGCTAGTAAATTGGTTGGCATAGGTAGTATTTATTTTGTATTCATTAAAGTTTACATAAATATCTGTGCCACGAAGTTTATTTTCGTTGATGACAAAAACATTTCCTTGTAAAAATGAGCGAGGACTTAGAATATCCTGTAGGCCATAAGAAGCCTCAAGTCGTCTAGCATCTAAGTTGTGTTGAGCTTCTCTTGAAAATTTCTTATGTTGGTATTTAACATGTGCAATACTACGAAGTGTAGGTGAATGCGTGTATTCAAATCGTGGCATAATTGAAGTAGTTGAGAGATATTTCTTTTTGTCTAATTCTAAGGTATCAATTCCAAGAACGAGTTCCATTGTATATCTTGTTACTTTATAAAGTAGGCTAGGGTTGTATGTTAAATACGTAACATCATAAGCATTATATTCGTTGTAGTCTTTTAAATAGAATGCAAAGCTATTTTTTATGGCAAAGCCATTTTTATTTCCAATGTCATAAATATTAATAACATTCGCATATACGCGTAAAGCAGTAGAATCAAGCTCTTTAATCCTACCAAAGGTAGAACCACCAAATTCGTAGTCACCAAGTGAGCCATAGTTTACATTGGAATCGTAGATAATATCCGCCATTACCGTTGCATAAGTAAACGAGCGTTTTTGAACCTTTGAAACACGTGAAAGTGCAAGTTCGATATTTGTTCTTATATTTTTTGGAATATCTGGATTTGCAAGCACTTCAATGTAAGCATTTTCAGAATCTTCATACATCTTTAGCATATGGTATGTACGTGCCATTTCAAGTTTGTTTCTAAGATTCGAACCATCTAGCATCTCAACTCGCTCAAATGCCCCAAGTGCTGTTTCATAATGACCAGATTCATAGGCACTTCTACCA
>JAFLJZ010000029.1 GCA_022712775.1 Sulfurimonas sp. | reverse complement strand
GAACACTTTCTTTTGGAAAAAATGCTAAAGAAGCGAATATCATTAAAGATATAAATGACCATACCTACGAAGCTATTTTAAAAGCTGAAAAACTTGGTGGATATAAAGCATTATCTGCTGCGAATATTTTTGAAGTTGAGTATTGGTCACTGGAACAAGCTAAACTAAAAAAAGGTGGTTCTGCACCTGAGTTTAATGGTAAAGTAGCACTTGTAACTGGTGGGGCTAGTGGAATCGGCTTGGCAATTGCAAAAATGTTAAAGACCAAAGGCTGTGCAGTTGTTATTTTAGACATAAATGCTGATGTAGAAAATATTTTTACAAAGCCCGATATGATTGGAGTTAAGTGTGATTTAACTTCAAGTGAAGAAATCCAAAATGCAGTTGCTATAGCGGTTAAAAGCTTTGGAGGAATAGATATAGTTGTTAGTAACGCTGGAATCTTTACACCGAGTGAGAACCTCGATGAATTAAGCGATGATAATTGGAATAAGAGTATCAATATAAATCTTACGGCACATCAAAAATTACTAAAATATACAGCTCCATTTTTAAAACTTGGAATAGACCCAGCCATCGTTATGGTAGCATCGAAGAACTTTCCAGCACCAGGAAAAGGAGCGGCCGCGTATTCAGTTGCAAAAGCTGGTCAAACGCAATTAGCTAGAATCGCAGCCTTAGAGCTTGGTGAGTTTGGTGTGAGGGTAAATACTCTTCATCCTCATGCCGTATTTGATACAGCAATTTGGACTGATGAAGTGCTTGAAAATCGTGCAAAAGCGTATGGAATTACAGTAGATGAGTATAAAAGAAATAATGTTCTAAAAACTGAAATAAAATCAGACAATGTAGCAGAATTAGTATGTGCAATGGCTGGAAAAGCTTTCGCTAAAACAACAGGTTCACAAGTCGCAATAGACGGCGGAAGCGATAGGATTATTTAAATGAAGTACTTAATGGCAATAGATGCAGGAACGGGAAGTATACGCTCTGTAATTTTTGATACCAAGGGTAATCAAATCTCTATGAGCCAACAAGAATGGACGCATCTTGAAGTTGAGGGTGTACCTAACTCTATGAGTTTTGACTTTGATAAAAACTGGACTTTAGTCTGTGAGTGTATTAAAGACAGTCTGTCTCAAGCAAATCTTAGCGGTGAAGATATTTTAGCTCTTAGTGCAACAAGTATGCGTGAGGGAATAGTGCTTTATGATAAAGAAGGCAAAGAGCTTTGGGCAGTTGCGAATGTAGATGCACGTGCCGAGAAAGAAGTGAAATTTTTAAAAGAGAATCTTGAGGGAATCGAAGAAGAGTTTTATCAAGATTCTGGTCAAACTTTTGCATTAGGTGCCTTACCTAGAATCATGTGGCTTAAAAATAATCATCCCCAGACTTATGAAAAAGTTGCAAATATCTCTATGATTGGGGATTGGATTTTGGCTCGTCTATCTGGGGTGATAGCAACAGACCCTAGTAATGGTGGAACGACTGGAATCTTCTCATTAGAGAAGCGTGATTGGGTTTCATCTATGGCTACGAAAGTTGGTATCAAAGATGATATTTTTCCTCCTTGTTATGAGGTTGGGACGATTATTGGTGATGTAACGGAAGTTGCTGCAAACGAAACAAACTTATCAATAAATACAAAAGTAGTGACAGGTGGTGGAGATGTTCAACTCGGTTCAGCAGGACTTGGAATCGTTGAAGATGGACAAGTAGCAATTTTAGGTGGCTCATTTTGGCAACAGATTGTAAATATTCCAAGTACTGTTAAACCTCCTAAAGATATGGGAATTCGAGTAAACCCTCATGTTGTTGCAGGACTTTCTCAAGCTGAGGGAATTACATTTTTTTCTGGCTTGGTTATGCGTTGGTTTAGAGATGCTTTTTGTGACTTAGAAAAGCTGGAAGCTTCGGATTTGGGGATAGATGTGTATACACTTCTTGAGCAAAAGGCTGCCAATGTACCTGTTGGTTCATATGGAATTATTCCGATTTTTTCCGATTCTATGAAATATGGAAAATGGTATCATGCGAGTCCTAGCTTTTTAAACCTTTCAATAGATTCAGAAGTATGTAATCGTAGTGCAATGTTTAAAGCTTTGCAAGAAAATGCTTGTATAGTCTCTTCGATTAACTTAGAAAAAATAAAAGAGTTTACTGGTATCGAGATAGACGAAATAGTATTTGCAGGTGGGGCTTCAAAAGGTGCACTATGGTCACAAACTTTAGCGGATGTTACTGGATGTAGAGTTAAAATTCCTCGTGTTACAGAAGCTACAGCACTTGGTGCTTGTATCTCTGCTGGAGTAGGGGCTGGAATTTATCCATCACTCGTAGAAGCTTCAAAAGAATTAGTAGTTTGGGATAAAGAGTATGAGCCAAATATGGACAATTATAGGCTTTATACAGACATAAAATTACAATGGCAAAAAGCATATGAAGTACAGCTAAAATTAGTGGATGATAATATTACAACTTCAATGTGGAAGGCACCGGGACTTTAATAAATGAACTTAAAAGAAAAAATACAAGCAGGTGAGAGAATTAGTTATGAAGAAGCAGTTAGTCTTTATGAAATGGACTTTTTTGAGTTAGGTGAATTGGCTGATTCTATCAGACAAAAAAAACATGCAAAGAAAACATACTTTAATATTAACCGTCACATAAATCCTACAAATATTTGTGCTGATGTTTGCAAGTTTTGTGCCTATGCAGCAAATAGAAAAAATCCTAATCCATATACAATGAGCCATGATGAGATTATGGAAATTGTGAAAAATGTAGATGCAAACGGTGCTAAAGAAGTGCATATCGTTTCAGCACATAACCCTGATACTGGACTTGAATGGTATTTAGATATATTTTCTCGGATAAAAAAAGAATATCCACATATGCATGTAAAAGCACTTACTGCTGCTGAGGTCGATTTTCTTGCTCGTCATTACGATAAAACATATGATGAAATTATAGACTTAATGGTAGAAAATGGTGTAGATTCTATGCCAGGTGGTGGAGCTGAGATTTTTGATGAAAAGGTTCGTGATTTTATTTGTAAGGGTAAGGTTACGACTGAGCAATGGTTAGATATCCATCAAAAATGGCATGAGAGAGGTAAAAAGTCTAATGTTACTATGCTTTTTGGTCATGTTGAAAGTCGAGAAAATAGAATCGATCATATGATGCGTATTCGTGATTTACAAGATAAAACTGGCGGATTTAATGCTTTTATTCCTCTTGTGTATCAGACCCAAAATAATTACTTGAAAATTGAAGCACCTATCACTGCCAATGAGATTCTAAAGACTATGGCGATTTCGAGAATCGTACTCGACAATGTACCTAATCTAAAGGCTTACTGGGTGACTTCAACTGTAAATTTAGCTTTAGTCGCACAAGAATTTGGAGCGAATGATTTAGATGGAACTATTGAGAAAGAATCTATAAATTCTGCTGCTGGAGCGAAGAGTGCAAATGGGGTTGACTTAAAGGACTTTGTGGCACTTATTAAAAATTCTGGTTTTATTCCTGTTGAGCGAGATAGTGTTTATAATGAGATTAAGGAGTGGTAATAAGCTATGTATGTATCGGTTGTTATTCCAACATATAATAGATATGAGTTTTTAAAAAGAGCATTAGAATCTGTATACGCTCAAACTTATCTATCAAGTGAAATTATAGTTGTAGATGATGGTTCAACTGATAAAACTTCACAAATAAAAAAAGATTTTCCAAAAATAAAATATATTTATCAAAAAAATTCTGGTGTTTCTAGTGCTAGAAATTTAGGGATTAAAAATGCAAAACACGAATGGATAGCATTTTTAGATTCTGATGATACTTGGCATAAAAATAAACTAGAGTTACAGATGACGTTTCATAAACAAAACCCTACGATTTTAATGAGTTATACAAACGAGAGATGGATTCGCGATTCTAAAGAAATTAAGATTCCAAAAAAATTTAAGAAATATGGTGGAAATATTTTTGAAAAATGTTTATCGCATTGTATAATCGCACCATCTGCTACTATTGTTCATAAAGATTTATTAGGTTCTAGTGGAGTTTTTGATGAACATTTAGAAGTATGTGAAGATTATGATTTGTGGCTTAGAATCGCTTTAGAAAATGAAATAGGACTGATTGATGAAGCTTTAATTACTAAGTATGCAGGGCATGAAGATCAGCTTAGTTTTAAGTATTGGGGTATGGATAGGTTTCGTGTTCGAAGTTTAGAGAAGTTATTAAATTATTCGTTCCCAAGCGAAGCACCCCAAGAGTACTTCCTTCGGGGCGCGTGGGAACGAGATGGAGATGTAATTATAGATACATTAGTGAAAAAATATAAACTCCTTTTAAAGGGTGCTATAAAGTATGATAGAATATCAGATATTAAAGAGTATGAAGGAAAATTAAAAATCTATGAATAGCCTTACGCATGAAACAAAACTAACACTTTTATATATTTTTATCGCTTTTACATTTTCTGTCTTAATGAGAATGATTTGGATTTATCAATTCGCTGATTATGAGATGTTTAAACATGCTGGTGAGTTTATGATAAATACCAATGATGGATATTACTGGGCAGAGGGTGCTAGGGATTTACTAAGCGGTATTTCACAGGAGAATGATCTGTCGCCTACTACTACAGCTGCATCACAATTAACAGCATTTTTTGCCACTGTATTACCTTTTTCATTTGAAACAATCATTCTTTATATGCCAGTTTACTTAAGTTCTTTAGTCGTGATTCCTGTGATACTCATTGCTAAAAGCTTAGACAATTTAGAAATGGGTCTTATTGCAGCACTTTTGTCTTCTATTGCTTGGAGTTATTATAACCGTACCATGGTTGGATATTATGATACGGATATGTTAAATATTGTATTGCCAATGTTTCTTTTATGGTCAATTATCTGGGCTGTGAAAACAAATGAAAATAAATACCTTATGATTACAGCCTTAGATTTTTTAGTATATAGATGGTGGTATCCTCAAAGTTATGCCTTAGAGTTTTCATTTTTCGGACTTTTATTAGTATATGCTTTAGTTTTTGATAGAAAAAATATGTACAACTATAAACTTTTGGCAATTATGATGTTTGCTATGCTTAATGTAGATGGTTTTATACGATTACCTTTAGTTTTGGGTGCTTTTTATATTTTTAAACAAGAACGATTTGAAAAGTATATTTATCATATTTTAGGTTTATCTATAATCCTATTTTTTGTCTCTGGTGGATTTAATCCTATTTGGGCGAAGTTGTCAGTTTATATTTTTGAAGATAGTATAATATCTTCAGATAAAGGCTTAGGACTTCACTTCTTTACTGTTATGCAAACTATTCGTGAAGCAGGTAAGATTCCATTTGAAACCTTTGCTAATCGTATAAGTGGACATACTATTACTTTTATCATCTCTATAGTTGGATATGTTTATTTAGTGTATAAGCATAGAATTATGATTTTTGCACTTCCTTTAGTTGGACTTGGATTTTTAGCAAGTGTTGGGGGGTTGCGATTTACAATTTATGCTGTGCCGATTTTAGCCTTGGGAGTTGCTTTTGTAATCACAGAGCTATCTTCGAAAATGCCAACAAAAAAGTTAAAATACTTAAGTATGATAGCTTTCACCTTAGCGATACTTTTTCCAAACTATAAACATATAGAATCCTATAGAGTACCTACAGTTATGAATGCTCAAGAAGTAGCAACACTTAGCTTTTTAAAGCAAAAAGCAGATAGAGAAGATTATGTTATTTCTTGGTGGGACTATGGCTATCCTATACGCTACTTCGCGGATGTTAAAACACTTGGAGATGGAGGAAAACATACAGGAAGTACGAATTTCCCTTTAAGTTATATTTTAACAGCTTCTCCAGAGCTTAGTGCTAAAATGGCAAGACTTACTGTTGAATTTACCGAAAAAGCGTTTAGTGTATATAAAGAGAATGAAGATAAAAATGAAACAGAAAAAATAAAAGTTTATTCAACTATTGAAGAGATGACAAAAGCGTATGGGTTTGATGATACGAATGATTTTTTATTTTCACTTCAAACAGAGCTAGAACTTCCTAAAAAAACTAGAGATATTTATTTGTATCTTCCTTATTCTATGTTAAATATTTATCCAACGGTCAAAGTATTTTCAAATATGGATTTAATGACGGGAAAACAAGTAAAAGCACCATTCTTCTTTGTAAGTAGAAACCTAACAGAAACAAATGATTTAATAAACCTTGGTCAAAATATTTCTATCAGAAAAAATGGGCTAAGTTTAGTTATCAATAATAAAAATGTTCCTTTAAAGAGGTTTGTGAAAACTGGGTATACAAATAATAAATTTTTTGTAAAAGAGCTAAAAGAGGTTGATTTAGGAGCAAAATTAAGTGTGATTTATATGTCAGCGTATAATACTTTTTTAGTCATTGATGAGTTAACATTTAACTCTTTATATATTCAGTTAATGGTTTTAGAACGATATGATAGAAAACTTTTTGAACAAGTGTCTATCAATGCTCACGCAAAAATATATAAACTTAGAATCTAAGTTAAGGAGAGTGTTATTTTGAAATATATTGTATTTATTTTACTTAGTGTAATGCATTTATATGCAACAGTAGACTTAAATAATGCTTCCGTTTCAGAACTTTTAGAACTCAATGGCATCGGAAAAGCGAAAGCTAAAAAAATCATAAATTATAGAGAGTTTAATGAGTGTTTTAAAAGCATAGATGAGTTAGAAAATGTTGATGGAATTAGTAAATTGATTGTCTCTAAAAATAAAAATATTTTGATTTTAGGTATGTGTGAAAAGGACCTTCCCAAAGAAGTTTCCATGAGTGAGAGTATTAAAAATGTCTTACTTGAGCCTATTAACATTGTATTTGTGCTTATTATCTTTATACTTGCCTTTATAGATCAAAAAACTAAAAAAGATTTAAAAAGTCAAATAGTTAGCGTTGGCGTACTTGGTACTTTTGTGGGTATATTTATAGGATTACAAGGTTTTAATCCAGAGGATATTGTAAATAGTGTCAACAAAATTCTCGAAGGTTTAAAAACTGCATTTTTTACATCCATAGTTGGAATGAGCGTAGCTACAACACTCTCCATTATAGAAAAACTAAAGGGTGATTCTGAAAGAAAATAGCGAATGGATGAGTATATCGGACCTAATGTCAGGGCTAATGTTAGTTTTTTTGTTTATAGCTATAGGCTTTATGATAGAGGTAGAATCTGAGAAGCAGAAGATGGAAGATGTAACTGCCTCATACAGAGATACAAAGGCGGACCTAAATGAGATTTTATATGCCGAATTTGAAAAAGATTTACATCTATGGGAGGCTACGATTACTAAAGATAATAGTGTCGTATTTCACTCACCAAAAGTATTGTTTAAAATAAGTAAAAGTGATATAAATAATGAGTTTAAAACTATTTTAGAAGATTTTTTCCCAAGGTATATTAAAATCTTAACTTTAGAGAAGTATAAAAATGAGATAAAAGAAGTACGAGTTGAAGGACATACTTCTGATACTTGGGGCATTCTTACATCTAAAAAAGATATATATTTAAATAATATGCAACTTTCCCAAGCTAGAGCTTATGAGGTGTTGTCCTATTGTTATAGTTTAGATGATGAACGCATTATAGAACATAGACAGTGGCTTGAAACAAATTTTAGAGCTAACGGTATGGCATTTTCAAAATTAAAAGAGAAAGAAAAAGCAAGAAGAGTTGAGTTTACTATTCAAATGAAAAGTGAAGATAAACTATTAGAAATTTTGAATATGAATAAAAAATAATATCGTAAGTAAGATGCTGTCAAGTTTCACCACGTTGTACCATTTCAAAAGCAATATCTTGAAACACATCTGGTAAAATCTTAAATATTTCAGGCTTCGTTTGAAACCAACTTTGAACTGCATCAAATGGAGTTCTAACTTTTAACTCTTTTCTTAA
>JAFLJZ010000028.1 GCA_022712775.1 Sulfurimonas sp. | reverse complement strand
CCTCTAAAACATGGTAAGGGATTTGGACTACAGCACCTGTTTCAAGAGTTGCAGGTTTTTTACTTCCACTTGAAGTATCACCTTTGAAATTTGGAGGAGTTTCAGTAATGATTAGCTCCATAACTTCTGGAGCTTGTACTGAAATAGGCTTATCTCTAAAGAAAACCATATCAACATTTGTTCCATCTTTTAACCATTTAGCTGCATCATCACATTGGTCGTATGTAAGACCTAATTGGTCATATGTTTCATTGTCCATAAACTGGTACATTTCACCATCATCATAAAGGTATTGCATTGTTTTAAAGTCAATAATAGGAACTTCAAATTTATCACCAGCATGAACAGTTTTTTCAACAGTTCTACCATTTAAAAAACTTTTCATTTTCATACGTACGAAAGCCGCACCTTTACCTGGTTTCACATGTTGAAATTCAACAATTTTATATGGTACTTCACCTACAATTAAACGAACATTTTTTTTGATATCACTCATTCCGATAGTTGCCATCACTACACCTTAGTTAAATATTTTATGCATATTACAATAATTGGGCTTAGAATGTTATAATACAAAAAAATATTCTCAGGAACTACTTAACTATGGAATTCACTTTAGATGCTAGATCAAAAAATGCACGTGCAGGAACTATTACAACAGCACACTCAACAGTACAAACCCCAGTTTTCATGCCAGTTGGTACTTTAGGAAGTGTTAAATCACTCGATATGGACGATGTTTTAAATCTTTTAGGTGCTGAAATAATTTTAGCAAATACCTACCATATGTACTTACGTCCAGGAGATAAAACTGTTGCTAAAATGGGCAAACTTCACGGTTTTACAAAGTATCCAAAAAGTTTTTTAACAGATAGCGGTGGTTTTCAAGCATTTAGTCTGAGTGATATTTCAAAACCAAAAGAAAATGGAATCGAGTTCCGTTCTCATATAGATGGTTCTAAGCATTTTTTCACGCCAACAAAAGTTATTGATATCCAACATAACTTAGGCTCAGATATTATGATGATTCTTGATGATTTAGTAGCTCTTCCTGCTACACAAGAAAGAATTAAACTCTCTATTGAAAGAACAACTGCTTGGGCTGTAGAATCTATTGATTACTTTAGAGCAAAACAGAAAGATGGCATTGGAGTAGAACAAAGTATTTTTGCTATTATTCAAGGGGGAACAGACAAAGCATATCGTACCAAAAGTGCTACTGAACTTTGTGCTCTTGATTTCGATGGATTTGCTATAGGCGGACTTTCAGTTGGTGAACTTAACAACGAAATGTACGACACAGTTGAGCATACAGTACAGTATATGCCAAAAGATAAACCACGTTACTTAATGGGTGTTGGAACACCTGAGGATTTAATCGAAAATATTGAACGTGGAATAGATATGTTTGACTGTGTTATGCCTACGAGAAATGCTCGAAACGGTACACTGTTCACTTCATTTGGACGAATAAATATCAAAGGTGCTAAGTTTAAAGAAGACCCTCTGCCAATAGATCCAGAGTGCAAGTGTTTAACATGTACAACGTATTCACGTGCATATATGAGTCATCTTTTTCGTGCACGTGAAATATCGTATTATAGATTAGCAACGATTCATAACCTACATTACTACCTTAACCTAATGCGAGAAGTTAGAGCTGCAATTTTAGAAGATGAATTTGATGAATTTAAACAAGCATTTTATGCAAAAAGGAATAAATAATTATGGATTTTTTAGAGATAAAAGTAAATAACCAAGTATACCTTGTAGATAGTAGTACTATTAACGAACTTATCCACTATGCAAAACCAGAATTTCTTGCGGGCTCTTCAGATTACATTGAAGGTATTATTTCTCATAAAAATAAAATTATTCCTATTTTAAGCTTAAGAAAACTTTTAGGATTTGCGTCTTACAAAGATACACAAGTTGAATTTTTACACGATGTTGAAGAGCAACATATGGAGTGGGTAAAAGAATTTGAAAATACATTACGCACAGGAGAAAAATTCACAAAAACTCTAGATCCGCACAAATGTGCCTTAGGTATTTGGATTGATGAAACAATAAAGTGTCTTAAATGTAACAATCATGGCTATATAGATATACTTAAAAAAGAAGTAGTTGAGCAACATAAAGCCCTCCATAAAAATGGTAAAGCTTGTTTAGAAAATACAGAACTTAGCGCAGAAGAAAAAATGGTAGAAATAGATGCAAATGCGAATGAAACTATTACCGGCCTAGGTTTACTTAGAGATAATATAGACAAGCTTACTTCTGCTTTTGAGCAGATGATAATTTTTGAAATCAATGGTATTGAAGTAGGTGTAATTGTTGATAATATAGAAAAAAATCATCATTTAGAAGAAAAGAAATTTTTTATCTCTAAAGAAAACTTATCTCCAAATAGTAAATTTGTTCATTTTATAGACCACTATAAAATGAAAAATAAAATCATGTTCAGTATACAATTTACAAAAGAATTTAGTCAATTAATCGAAGAATTTAGAGTAAAATAGCACTTTTAATAGCATTGATATAACTCTTAGTTTTAGCAATATTTTTATATGCTATATCAAAGGCTGTTCCGTGATCAACGGAGGTTCTTATGATGGGTAAGTTAAGTGAAATATTTATACTTTCATCAAAATAAAGAGCTTTTAATGCTCCTAAGCCTTGGTCATGATACATAGCAATAAAATACTTAAAATCTTTTCTAAAGTAAGGGGTAAAAGCAATATCAGGGACTACAGGACCTATAAAAACTTCTCTGCCTAATTTTGTATTTATTTCGTCTATTGCTTCTTTAATTATTTCTTCTTCATTCCCTAAAACACCATTGTCTCCAGCATGAGGATTTAAACCAAGTACAGCAACTTTATCACAGGCAGTAGAATCATAAAAATCAGAAAAAAATGTCATAAGTTTTGAATGTGTTATACTTGAGGGAACTTCTTTTAGAGGAATATGCTCCGTAAAAAGTGCTACAAATATCTCTTCACAACCAAGCATCATAATCGCATCTTTTTTAAAACGCTTACGTAGAACATCTGTATGCCCAACAAAGTTTAAACCAGCTAACTTCCAAGCTTCTTTGTTGATGGGCATAGTAACAAGTGCTTGTGCCTCTTTTGTTTTACATAACTTAATCGCTGCAATAAAAGAATCATAAGAGTACTGACCTGATTGTTTACAAACTTCGCCTACTTTTATATCAAAATTGCCCTCTACTTCATAAAGATAAAAATCATCTGGAATCTCAGCATTAAGAAGTTTTGCTGCTTGTGTTAGCATTTGTGAATTTATACAGTATAAAGGAACGCAAAGCTCTGAAACTTCTTTATGCGATTTTAACGCTATCTCTATACCAACGCCATTCAAATCACCTACACTTATGGCAATAAAAGGTAGCTCAGTTAGCATGTTAGCCGTTTCATTTCCTTAACAGCATCTGCTAAACCAGTGAATACACTTCTAGCAATGATACTCTGACCGATATTAAGTTCAATAATTTCTTCTATCTTCATCATTTCATGTACATTATGATAGTTCAATCCATGTCCAGCAGCAACTTCAAGTCCAAGTTTATGAGCGTGAGAAGCAGAATTTTTAATATCTTCAAGTGATTTTTCAAGTCTAGCACTTAACTCATATCGTGGAAGCTCATACTCTTTTACAGAGTGATTAGAGTGGGGAAGATTTGAATGGAGCATTGCAAAAAGATTAGCGAATGTTCCGGTATGTAGTTCTACCATCTCAGCACCTAACTCTTTTGATTTTTCCATAGCTTCTATACTTGGATCTACAAAAAGAGAAACTGGAATGATAGAATCATGGAGTAGTTCTATTGCATAAGAAATATCATCTTCACTTGAAAAAACATCAAGTCCACCTTCTGTTGTGATTTCTTCTCTTTTTTCTGGAACAAGAGTAGCCCGATGGGGTTTAATATCTGCAACAATACCTAGAATTTTTCTGTCAATTGAGCATTCCAAATTTACAGGAAGGGTTGAATGCATCATGATATTTTTCACGTCAACATCTTGAATATGTCTTCTGTCCTCTCGAAGATGTATAGTGATTTGGTCTGCACCGTTTGCGCATGCTACATATAAAGCATTTAGTATATCTGGGTCATTTACTCGTCTCGCTTCTCTAAGAACTGCTATATGGTCTATATTTACACCTAATTTCATTAACAAGCACCTTTAGTTGCAGTATGTACTAAGTTTTTATAGTTTGTTGTTAAATCACCATCTTTAATCACTTCACCAATAAAAACACGTATTACTTTTTTTTCTTCAAAAGGAGCATCTTTAAAAACTACTTCTAATGTATCATCTATAAATACTGGCACAATATCAAGTTTATTCGCTTTAGCAATTTTTGCTGCACCACTTTGAAATTCTAGAATACATTCCCCTTTATTTCTTTCACCTTCTGGGAAAATATAAATATTTAAATCATCTACTTTTAAAAGCGTTTTTTTCATCGATCTAAAAAATTTCAACATACCCTTTCCATTATTTAAATCCACACTCATACAACCACTATACTGAAAAAATTTACCATAGAGAGGATTATCAAATAAATCTTGTTTTGCTATCCATGCTCCATTTTTCTGGCTCTTTGAAAATATATTTTCCATAACTAAAATATCTAATAAAGAACGATGATTAATTGCATAAAGAATTTTATTTTGCGAAGGCAGTTTCCCAATCACTTCAACTTCAATGTTTAAGAAGTCTAGTACAGAATTAGAGTACTTTTGTCTATCACGTGAGAGTTGCTGATATGCAGGTTTGAGGGTAATAAAAGGGTGGAAAAATGTTTTTTTAAAAATACCTATATATTTAAAACCAAGCTCTACCATAAATATATACTTACCCATCTTTTTAAGCATTTTCCACCTTTAAATCATTTGTTTGTAGATTATAGCCAAAGTTTATTTATACTTATCCCATAAATTTTGTGATTGTTCATCAAATAGATTACATAAGATTAAAAAGAGTTTTTTATTAAGGTGTTTATTTCACTTACTTCATTTGTTTGTGAAAAACAGCTTTTTTCTCCACAAACCATATATCCATCTTCATCACTATTTTTAAACTGAGTAAATGGATAATCTAAGTTTGCTAAATCTACAGAATTATCTTGAATTTTCTGTATGTCTGTTTTGATGATTCTATCACCCTTTAAATATCGCAGAGTTTGTCCTAACATATAAGGCGAAAGTACTGGTTTTCGTCCAAGATTGTAAGAATTATACTCTAATGTTTTATATGCAAAGTGGGTATACTTTTCATCTTCAAGTAAGTTTCCTAAGCTAATCATTGCATCTATCATAATACTAACAGGACTTATATAT
>JAFLJZ010000027.1 GCA_022712775.1 Sulfurimonas sp. | reverse complement strand
TTTTTTGCGATTGGTCTGTTTTTATATGATATTTATTTACTGTTTTTCTCAGATATTGGGATTGAAAAAGGTATTTTAACTGTGCTTGGTAGTTTACTTGTTTTATGGGCAGCGATTGAGCTTATTCATGAAGAGATAAACCACCTTAAAGGCAAAGGCTTTGCTATAGGTGCTTTTATTATGCTTGCTATGGCGGCACTTATACGAAAAGTACTTATTTACTCTTTATCTTCAGATAAATCTGATGAACTTCTTGTAATTGGGGCTGTCATTCTATGTCTTTCTATATCGTATTGGCTTGTTGGATCAAAAAAGAAAAGTTTGTTTAGTTCATGAGTATGTCTAAAATAACTTTTATTTTTATAAGTATTTTTTGTTCTGTGAGTTTTATACACGCCGAGACCGATGCCTTTGATATCTACGACTGGATGGATACTCTTAACGGCGAATGGAGCTTATCTCCTGCACACAAACAAATAGGTACCCAGTCATATAAAAGTAAAGCTTTAATATTTCTCGTTGGAACTACTAAAACTGCTATGATTTTTAAAAATATTGGTCAAAACAGTACTATACAAGAAGACCTTTTACCAAACACTTCAAAACAAATGGTTACGATGTACCACTGTAAAGATTTAGAGTGTAATAGTCTTAAAGCTACGCACTACTGTGTAAAGATGAACCAACCTGAGTTTATAGCAAATCTTCAAGACAGTACTCCAACTCGCATCGTTTTTGATTGTGATATGAATACAGAGCTTTGCCAGTCTGATGAGGATCATGTACATACAATTATCCATGAGATTACAGAAAATGGTCAACATTTAAAGAGTTCTTATCTCTCTTGGGAAAATAAAAAGCCTAAAAAAATCAGTTCTATTTATCATTTTGACAGAAAGTAAAAGCACTTTAGCTATAATGCCAACCATAATTAAAGAATAGGAAATTTAGTGATTACATTAAAAGAAGCGCTTAAACTAAGTAAAGAAGAACTAAACACATTTAAAGATGAATTACGTGTTAAAATTGAAGCTAATCCTGAGTTAAATGCATACATCGATGTAAACAATGTTGGAGATGGTGTACCTATCGCTATCAAAGACAATATCCAAGTAAAAGATTGGTCTGTTACATCTGGTTCTAATATCCTTCAAGGTTACATCGCTCCTTATAATGCTACTGTAATCAACTTCATGACTGAGGCAGGTCTTTCTCCCTTTGGTCGTGTAAATATGGACGAATTTGCCATGGGTTCTACTACTGAATCTAGCTTTTATGGAAAAACTTTAAATCCTCACAACGCTGATTGTGTACCGGGTGGAAGTTCTGGTGGTTCAGCGGCAGCTGTTGGTGCTGGTCTTGCTATTGCTGCACTTGGGAGCGATACTGGTGGAAGTATCCGTCAGCCTGCAGCATTCTGTGGAATCGTAGGAATGAAGCCTACATACGGTCGTGTTTCACGTTTCGGTTTAGGTGCATACGCTTCTTCACTTGATCAAATAGGACCTATGACACAAAACGTGGAATATGCTGCAATTTTATATGACATCATTAGCGGAAGAGATGATAAAGATTCTACAAATGCAAAAATGGACGATAAAGTTTGTCCTAACCTCAACGCTGAGAGAAAATTAACTATTGCTGTACTTCCTAAGTATGTAGAAGATGCAAGTCAAGATGTCCAAGATGCTTACGCTAAAGCTATAGAAGCACTTAAAGATGCTGGTCATACAATAGTTGAAAAAGAGATGCTAAATGCGAAGTTTGACATCTCTGCGTACTACATTACAGCAACTGCTGAAGCTACTACAAACCTCGCACGTTATGACGGAATGCGTTATGGTAATAGAGTTGAAGGAAAAAACTTACAAGATACTTTCATCAAAACGCGTAGTAATGGTTTTGGTGATGAAGTGAAACGTAGAATCATGCTTGGAAACTTTGTTCTTTCAAGTGGTTACTACGAAGCTTACTATGTAAAAGCGCAAAAAACTCGTCACATTATCAAAGACAACTACGACAAAATCTTTGAGGATGTAGATTTAATTTTATCCCCTATCGCACCGGGAACTGCTCCTAAATTTGGTGAGCTTAAAAACCCTATAGATATGTATCTTAGTGACATTTATTCTATTTCGGTAAATCTTGCTGGATTACCAGCTCTTAGTCTTCCTATCTCTAAATCAGCAGAGGGAATGCCAGTAGGTCTTCAACTTATTGCCAAAGCTTACGATGAACAAACTCTTTTTGATGGTTCATTAAGTCTAGAAAAACAAATAAACTACCAAGGATAAACAAATGGATGAAAAAAAACACAATGAAATAATGGACGGAATTATGAAACTTATGGAAGATGATAAACTAAACCTTGCAGATGGAATCACAATCTGGCACTCTTTTGGTACTTTTTTGTTTTCAAACATAGATGAAGAGCATAAAAAGAGTGATAAAAGATACCAATCTATGCTAGCATATTTACAAGATATGAAAAATGCACAAAGTGCTCAAAAATAAATATACACCTTCGAATCATAGACGCATTAGTAGAAAATGGTTATGCCATAATACCTAATGCTCTTGACCCACAACTCACCCAAGACCTTTTAAAATTTGCACAAAATCAAACAAGTTTTCAACAAGCGGGAATTTCAAAGTCTTCTTCGCAACACCTTGATTCCACAAAGAGAAAAGACAAAACCTTATGGTTAAATGAAGATTCTATCGCAGAAAAAGCATACTTAGCCTTTATCTCAGAACTACAAGATTCTCTAAACCGTGAACTTTACTTAGGTATTAATTATTATGAAAGTCATTTTGCACTGTATGAGCAAGGTGATTTTTATGAAAAGCATTTAGATGCCTTTAAAAACTCTAAAAATCGTGTTGTAACTACAGTGTATTACCTCAACGAAGGTTGGTCTGAGGAAGATGGAGGAGAGTTAATTATATATGCTAAGAATGGTGACTTCTTAACAAAAGTAATTCCAAAGTCAAATACATTAGTAATATTTTTAAGTGATACATTTCCACATGAAGTAAAGCCCTCGAGAAAGAAGCGTTACTCAATAGCTGGATGGTTTAGAATCGACAAATAATTTTTACCTAGTTCCCAAGTTCTACTTCTCTAGTTCCCAAGTTTTACTTGGGAATTCATATCTCTTTATTCTTGTTTTCTTGGTTGTTGTTATTGCTGTATACATTCCCAAGTGGAACTTGGGAACGAGATTAGACTTAATTGTTTATCAGCTTCTTTTCTAAATATTGTTTTATTTCAACAATAAATAAAACACCAAATGATATGACAAGTATCTCAATACATGTTTGCATCTCTAAGCCTTCACTTTTAAACATAATATTCATAAAAGAAGTATGCGTAAACATCACTTGAAAAGCAGTCATTAAAAACACACCTAAGAGTAAGAACTTATTGTTTAACATATTTGTTTGAAAAATTGACTTGTTTAAATCTTTACAGTTAAAAAGGTAAAACAACTCTATAAAAACAAAAATATTTACCGCTACTGTTCTTGCATACTCTACACTATGCCCATTCGTTAAAGCATAATGAAACATACTATACGAAGTTACTAACATATATAAACCAACAACCAACATCTGAATAACCATACTCTTTGTAAGCAGAGACTTTCGAGGATCTCTTGGAGGTCGTTTCATAATGTCATCTTCTTTAGGCTCATATACAAGCATTAAACCTAAAAGAATTGCCGTGGACATATTTATCCATAGAATCTGTATAGGAAGAATTGGAAGTGTTACACCTAAGGCAATTGCGAACTGGATAAGTCAATCTTTTAGCTGTAAACATCTTCACTCTTTAAATATAAGTTTATCTACGTAAAACATTATATCAGACTCTTGGATCTTTTTGCTCTCTCCTAGCTTTTACCTCCTTTTAACATCAAAATGGCTATAATCCGATGAATTTAAGAAAACAGACTTTTTCACACAAAAAAGGAAACCTATGAAAATTCGTAAACGTGCCCTCACATTCGAAGATGTACTTTTAGTACCACAATATTCTGAAGTATTACCAAAAGAAGTATCACTAGAAAGTAAACTTACTCGTAACATTAAACTTAAAATTCCTATGGTTTCTGCTGCAATGGATACAGTAACTGAACACCGTGCAGCTATTGCTATGGCTAGACTTGGTGGAATCGGTATCATCCATAAAAACATGGATATTGAAACACAATGTAAAGAAATCACTCGCGTTAAAAAAAGTGAAAGTGGTATCATTATTGACCCAATTTTTGTTCATCCTGATGCTACTTTAGCTGATGCTGAAAAGCTTATGAGTGAGTTTAAAATTTCTGGTGTTCCTGTTGTTGATGGACACAATAAGCTTCTTGGAATCTTAACAAATCGTGATATGCGTTTTGAAAAAGATATGAGAAAACTCGCATCAGAAGCGATGACACACATGCCTTTAATCACTGCATCAAAAGGTATTTCATTAGATGAAGCTGGTGAAATCATGCATAAGAACAAAATAGAAAAACTTCCTATCATTGATAAAGATGGATTTTTAAAAGGTCTTGTAACAATCAAAGATATCAAAAAGCGTATCGAGTATCCAAATTCTAACAAAGATTCATTTGGAAGACTTGTAGTTGGTGCAGCCATTGGTGTTGGTCAATATGACAGAGCAAAAGCACTTGTTGATGCTGGTGTTGATGTTTTAGTTCTTGATTCTGCACATGGTCATTCAAAAGGTATTCTTGACACTGTTAAAAAAATCAAAGAAACTATGGAAGTAGATGTAATCGCTGGAAACATTGCAACTGCGGAAGCAACTTTAGCACTCATAGAAGCTGGAGCTGATGCTGTTAAAGTTGGAATTGGACCCGGTTCAATTTGTACAACGAGAATCGTAGCAGGTGTTGGTGTTCCACAAATTTCTGCGATAGACGAATGTGCAGAAGCAGCTCGTCCTCACGGTGTACCTGTTATCGCTGATGGTGGTATTAAATACTCTGGAGATATCGCAAAAGCTCTTGCTGTTGGAGCTTCATGTGTTATGGCAGGCTCACTTCTAGCTGGAACTGAAGAAGCACCTGGAGATACTATAATGTTCCAAGGTCGTCAGTACAAATCTTACCGTGGTATGGGTTCAATCGGAGCTATGCAAAAAGGTTCAACTGATAGATATTTTCAAGACGGAACTGCTTCTGATAAGCTAGTACCTGAGGGAATTGAAGGTCGTGTTCCTTTTCGTGGTTCAATCGCTGGAATCGTACACCAAATGATGGGTGGACTTCGGGCATCTATGGGTTACTGTGGAAGTGAAGATATAAAAATGTTCTGGGAAAAATCTGAGTTTGTTGAGATAACATCTGCCGGACTTAAAGAATCTCATGTTCACGATGTTATTATCACACAAGAAGCACCGAATTATCATGTATAAGCTGTAAACTATGAATGAAGTTAGATACGCAGGTTTTTGGATTCGTTTTTTTGCTTCATTTTTAGATACCCTCTTTTTAGCGCTTCCTGTTGCTATAGTTATCTATTTTTTAAGTGATGG
>JAFLJZ010000275.1 GCA_022712775.1 Sulfurimonas sp. | reverse complement strand
AAAATAGAAAAGCAAAAACGTTATTGCGATTTTTCTACAAACTTGGAAAGGTTCGTTGTGCAAACATCAAGTTTGTTTGCTCTGATATGTGGAAAGCCTACATCAAGGTGATTAAGAAGTAACTACATACGATGATGACTTTATAGAAAGCTTCTTTACCTGTAATACGCATGATACACTTCTTTTTGTAACAGACCGTGGTCAACTTCATTGGTTGAAAGTTTACAGAATCCCTGAGGGAAGTAGAATCGCAAAAGGTAAGGCTGTTGTAAATCTTATAAACCTTGTTGCCGATGAAAAAATCCGTTCTATTATTCCAACAACTGACTTTAGTGAAGAAAAAGGTCTTGTTTTCTTTACACAAAAAGGTGTTGTAAAACGAACTAACTTAAGTGAATTCTCAAACATTAGAAGTAATGGTGTTCGTGCTATTGTTCTTGATGAAGATGATGCTTTAATTACTGCAAAAATTGCTCACCTAGATACGAAGTACCTTTTCATTGTTACAAAATTAGCTCAATGTATTAAGTTTGAGATAGAAAAAACAAGAGAGCAGGGTAGAAGTACTCGTGGTGTTCGCGGTATTAAGTTTAAACATGAGGGTGATGAAGTAGTTGATGCTAACATTATTTCTAGTGATGAACAAGAGATACTTATAGTTGCTGAAAAAGGTATTGGTAAACGTACCGAAGCTGGTGAGTATAGACTTACAAACCGTGGTGGTTCTGGTGTTATTGCTATGAAAATGACTGCAAAAACTGGTAAAAATATTGTTGGTTGTCTTATGGTTGATGATGAGATGGACTTGATGGCACTAACAAAAGCTGGAAAAATGATACGCGTTGATATGCAAACTATTTCAAAATCGAGTAGAAATACTTCAGGTGTTTATATAGTAAAAGGTGATGAAGTAGCAAGTATTTCAAGATGTCCAAAAAAAGAAAAAGATGAAGATGAAGAAGAAAATACAGAAGAAAGTAAAGATGATAATGGAAGTCCAACACTAGACTTGGAATAGTCTTTGCTTTATAAATTGAAATAGATTAAATAAAAGAGATACCTTGTGTATCTTTTAAGGAAAAGCCATGAAATACTCTCTACTTTTAGTAGCTCTTTTAACTACATCGTCAGTTATCGCCGAAGATGCAATAAAAAATATTCAAGCTCCTGATACTAAGGTAACAGTAGTATGTCCTGATAAGACACAAGAGATTAGTGATCTTTCTTCTAAGATAGAATCATTAGAAATGAAACTTGGTGAAGTTAGCCAAGCAGCAGAAGAAACTACAACCGCAGCTGTAGAAGCTGAACAAGAACAGGTTTTAGAGCAAAATCAAAGTGTTATTGTTAGTGTTGTTGGACAAGGTGTTGCACCTATGAATACATCTTCACCTGCACAGGCATATGCACTTGCTAAGAGAGCAGCTGTTTCAGATGCGTACAGACTTATTGCTGAGAAAGTGAAAGGTGTTCGTGTTGATGGTCAAGATGTTATCAAAAATATGATGGTAAAACGCTCAACTGTTCGTACATCAGTAAATGCAATGGTTCGAAATGCTAACATTGTTGAAACAACTTTTAAAGAGGGACTATGCGAGGTAGAGATGGAAATAACTATCGCTTATTCGCAGTTTGCTCAGTAATATTATTTAACTCACTTGTCTTAAATGCAAGTGAGTACCTTATCTCTTATCGTTATGTAGTTAAAGATGCTACACTTTATAATGAATCACTTCAAATCTCTTATGCTATGAAACAGTGTTCTGGTACACCATACGACTTTATTGAATTACCTGTTTTAAAAAATGATAGAATAGATGGAATTATCAAAGAAAACTCTTTAGAATTCATAGATTTTTTACATAAATTAGGTCTAAGTATGGAATATAAATCTGCTACAAGAAACTATATACACAGCTCCACAACGATTCATACACTTAAGACCACTTGCTTCAAAGTCGATTTTAATGATAATTTTGTTAAAATCTCTCCTTTAAGTCCTTAGTCATAAATAACCCTAACTTCAGAAGCTTAAAAAGAGGGCTAATGCAAGGCGAAAGTGTGAAGGAGCTACTAGTAGCTTCAAGTGCTTTCAACGAAGCAGTAGCCCTCTTTTTAAACTTCCCTTCGGGCGATAAGAAGATAGCCCTATTGCGTCGTTAGATTTCCTTGGATTAGCAAGCTAGTCCTTCAAAAATCGGCCTAGTACTAGAACTATCTTCTTATCGCTGAAGTTAGGGTTATTTATGACTAAGGACTTAAAATAGAGGTGCTACAATCATGAAGATTGCAATCGTTGAAGATGATATAAATATGAGAAAATCTCTTGAAATTGCTATGGGCGATTATAAAGAGTATGAAATAAAAACATTTAAGAATGCTAAAGATGCTTTAAAATCTTTAGATGATTCTTATGATTTAGTTATTACAGATATAAATATGCCTGGAATGGATGGAATCGAACTTGTAAAAACTTTAAATGGAAGATTTGAAGTTATCATCATGACAGGGAATGCAACACTTCAAAGAGCAATAGAATCTATTCATCTTGGTGTTAAAGACTTCTTGCTTAAACCTTTTGATGTTGATACACTAGTAGCAGCGATAAGAAGAGAGAGTGATGTTCAAGAAGCTAAGAAAAAAGTAACAAAGAAAAGTACAAAGAAACAAAAGAATGGTTTTTTAGGGACTTCTAAAGTTTTAGAGGGTGTTTTATCTATAGCAACTAAGGCTGCAAAAACAGATGCAAGTGTATTGCTTCTAGGGCAAAGTGGAGTTGGAAAAGAAGTTTTTGCAAACTATATTCATGAAAACTCTCCAAGAGCCAAGAAACCTTTTATTGCAATAAATATGGCAGCTATCCCTGAAAACTTGATAGAGAGTGAACTTTTTGGATTTGAAAAGGGTGCTTTTACAGATGCAAATGAAGCAAAGGCTGGACAGTTTGAGTTAGCTAACGGTGGAACTTTATTTTTAGATGAGATTGGTGAGATGCCTTATTGTGTTCAAGCAAAACTTCTTCGTGCATTACAGGAAAAAGAAGTGAGACGTCTTGGTTCATCAAAGGTTACAAAGATAGATATTAGAGTAGTATCTGCAACAAATGCTAACCTTAGTGACAAGATTAAAAATGGAGAGTTTAGAGAAGATTTGTATTATCGTTTAAATACAATTCCATTAGAAATTCCACCACTTAAAGATAGAAAAGATGAGATTCTACAAATTGCAGAATCTATGTGTGAAATAAATTGTAAAAAATATGAATTTGAATTAAAAACTTTTAGTGATGCGGCAAAAGAAACGCTTTTATTATATGAATGGCCAGGAAATATTAGAGAGCTAATCTCTGTTGTTGAGCGAGCTGTGATTCTAAGTGAAGGCAATGAAATAAGTGTAGAAGAATTGTATATACAAAATAGAATACATTAAGGAAAATTAGAGATGTCAGAAAAAAAATATAACGTAGCAGTAGTCGGTGCAAATGGTGCTGTTGGAGAAGAAATATTAACAATTTTACAAGAGATAGACTTTCCATTAAATAAACTAGTTCCTTTAGCGTCTGCTAGAAGTGTAGGTAAAACAGTAGAGTTTAATGGACAAAGTTTACCTATAATTGAACTTACCAATGATATTTTTAAAGAAGAAGATATTGAGATAGCACTTTTTTCAGCAGGTGGAAGTGTTAGTGCAGAGTTTGCACCAGATGCTGTAAAAGCTGGAGCAGTTGTTATAGATAATACATCACACTTTAGAATGATGGATGATGTTCCTTTAGTAGTTCCAGAAGTAAATCCTGAAGATATAGCACTCTGGAGACAAAGTGGAATCATAGCTAATCCAAATTGTTCTACGATTCAGATGGTTCAAGCGCTTAAACCACTTGATGAAGCGTATGGACTAACACGCGTTGATGTGAGTACATACCAAGCTACATCAGGTGCGGGTAAGATAGCAATGAAAGAATTGGTAACGCAAATGCAAGACTTTTTTGCTTTTAAACTCAGTGAATCAGAGCACAAAGCATTTAATCAACAAATCGCTCTTAATGTGATTCCTCAGATAGATGTATTTACTGAAAATGGATACACAAAAGAAGAGATGAAAATGGTGAATGAAACAACAAAAATCATGCATAAAGAGATTCCTTTAAGTGCTACATGTGTTCGTGTACCAACACTTCGTGGTCATGCTGAATCACTTACGCTTACATTTAAAAAGGATGTAGATGCAGATGAAGCAAGAGAAATTTTAAGCAAGGCTCCAAACCTTGTGGTTCTGGATAATCCGGATGAAGCATTGTATCCGATGCCTGCAACTTGCGTAGATAAGAATGAGACTTTTGTAGGAAGAATTAGAAATGATACCTATGCTAAAAATATGCTTCATATGTTTGTAGTTGCAGATAACCTTAGAGTTGGAGCTGCTACAAATGCTGTTAGAATCGCTCAAAAATGGGTAGAGATGGAAGGAGAAAAATAGATGATAGAAAGAATGTTTGAAAATACTTTATGGGCTACCCGATTTATGGTTGTGCTTGCTGTAATTTTTGGTCTTATAGGAGCTGTTATACTTTTTGTTGTAGCGAGCGTAGATATTTTTGTAACTGCAAAGTATGTAGTAACAACATATTTTACTGGTGCGCATCCTGAAAAATTTCATCAAGATATAGTTGGTGGAATCATAGGAGCTGTTGATTTATATCTTATTGGTGTTGTAATGTTACTCTTTTCTTTTGGTCTTTATGAATTGTTTATATCTGATATAGATGCTGCTAAAGATGATGAAGGAAATGACAATCAAATCTTAGCAATTCATTCTCTTGATCAGCTAAAAGATAAAATATCAAAAGTAATTGTTATGGTTCTTGTTGTTGGTTTTTTTCAAAAAGTTGGTTATACAGAATATAATGGAGCATTAGATATGTTTTATTTTGCACTTTCAATTACAGCTGTTTCAGTTGGATTATATTTTCTTGGTAAGGTAGGTAAACAACATTAATTTTAACGAGAGAAAGAACTAGTTCCTTCTCCCTACGCTAGCCGCTAAGGCACTAAAGTTATCTTTTTATAAAAGATAAAAATTATTTTTAAGGAAAACAATTTGAGTATAAGAATTAAAATTCAATGCTGGGAGGCACTAAATGCCGAGCAGTAAAATATTTGTAGATGCATGTTTAGGAAAAGAAACTCCATACACTCCTGTGTGGATGATGAGACAAGCAGGACGTTATCTTCCTGAATATAAAGCAGTTCGCGCGGAAGCTGGAAACTTTTTAAACCTTTGTCATGACCCTAAAAAAGCAGCAGAAGTTACTATTCAACCTTTAGATATTGTTGGTGTAGATGCTGCGATTTTATTTTCTGACATTTTGGTAATTCCAGATGAAATGGGTATGGATTTAGGGTTTTTCACAGGGGAAGGTCCAAAGTTTTCTGATCCTATAAAGATCGG
>JAFLJZ010000026.1 GCA_022712775.1 Sulfurimonas sp. | reverse complement strand
TTTAGTAGCCAAACCTATCGTTTCTTTAAATCGTGATTTTTCATCTCCAATAATTATAGAACAAGAAAAAACAAATTATTCATTTCTTATGAAACATGATTCAAATAGTTTTGTGAAGTATGAATCAGCACAATCCTTTGCAGTAGAAACCTTAGAAACGATAATGCTAGGAGGGGAGATTAGTGAGGAGTTTATTCAATCCTTTGGTTACTTACTCGACTTAGATACGAATCTTTCATATAAGGCAATGTTACTTGAACTTCCATCTGTTTCAACCTTAATGCAAAGACAAGAATGTATAGATTTTGAATTAATATATGATGCAAGAGAAAGATTAGCTAAATATTTGGCAACAGTATATAAAGATAAATTATTGAGTATATATACAAAGTATCATCGTGCAGATTCGATAGAAATAGATAGTATTAGTATGGGAAAAAGAGCAATAAAGAATCGTTGTTTAAGGATTTTAAGTGCCTTAAATGAAGAAGAAATTATTTCACTTACAAGTTCCCAATATAAAAATTCAATTACAATGACAGATAGAATTGTTGCACTTGATATCTTAGAAAATTCAGATGCTTCCTTGGCTCATGTTGCTCAGGCTGATTTTTACACAAAATATAAAAATGATACTTTAACAATGAATAAGTACTTTTCTATTTTAGCTGCCTCAGAGAGAGAAGGAACACTTGCTCGTGTTATAGCCTTGCAAAATGATGAGGTTTATGATGAAAAAGTACCAAATTTAGTCCGTTCATTAATCGGAGTATTTGCAAGAAATTATAAACATTTTCATGCAAAAGATGGAAGTGGATATAAGTTTGTTGTAGACAAAATTATAGAGATTGACAACATAAATGCACAGATGGCTTCAGGCTTAGCCGGTGCGTTTAAAGTATATGAAAAAATGAACGAAAAAAATAAAAAACTTATGCAAATAGAATTAAGTCGTGTAGTATCTACACACTCTATATCGAAAAATCTCTATGAGGTGGTAGTAAAAACCCTTAAGTTATAAAATTAGGTACAATTATTAGATTATTTATTTAAAAAAACTTTAAATTAAGGAAGTATTAAATGGCAAAATTAGTTGTTTTAGGTGGAGGGGTTTCAGGTCATACTGCTGCTACTTTCGCGGCAAAATGGTTAGGTTCAGGGCATGAAGTTATCGTAGTTACTCCAAACTCAAAATGGAACTGGATTCCATCAAATATTTGGGTTGGTGTTGGTCAGATGAGCAAAGAAGAAGTTACTTTTGACTTAGCTCCTGTATACAAGAAAGCTGGAATCACATTTAAACAAGCTAAGGCTGTTTCTATAAATCCAGAAGGAAGTGACACTATTGAAAAAGCTTTTGTTACTATTGAATCTACAGAGGCAGATACAGCAGGGGATACTGAAACGGTTGAATATGATTACTTAATCAATGCAACTGGTCCTAGACTGAACTTTGGTGCGACACCAGGTTTAGGTGAGGGTAGTGAGTTAGGTGAGCATACTGTTTCTGTTTGTACAGCTGATCATGCTGTTCATGCTAATGATAAACTTGATGAAGCTATTGTAAAAATGAAATCAGGTGTTCGTCAAAAAATATTAGTTGGTACTGGTCATGGTTTATGTACATGTCAAGGTGCTGCATTTGAGTATATCTTCAACATCGAACATGAGTTAAATAAAGCTGGTGTTCGTGATATGGCAGATATTAAATGGATTTCAAATGAATCATTTTTAGGTGATTTTGGAATCGGTGGAATGCATATGAAATCTATGGGTTTTGCAGTAAGTTCTAAGATTTTTGCAGAATCATTATTTACGGAGCGTGGAATTCCTTGGATTATTGGTGCGCATGTAAACAAAGTAGAAGCTGGAAAAGTTTCTTATGAATTACTAGATGGTGAAATGGGCGAAGAAGAGTTTGACTTTGCTATGCTTATTCCTCCATTTGCTGGTGTTCATTTAAAAGCATATGCTAAAGATGGTTCAGATATTACTGATACTATTTTTGCTCCAAGTGGATTTATGAAAGTTGATGCTAATTATGGTGCTGGCGCTTATGAAAACTGGAAAGCATCGGATTGGCCTTCTACTTATCAAAGTCCTGCATACGGAAATATCTTTGCTTGTGGTATCGCTTTTGCACCTCCACATCAAATTTCAAAACCTATGAAATCACTAAATGGTACTGTTATTACTCCAGCACCACCAAGAACTGGTATGCCTTCAGGAATTATTGGAAAAGCTGTAGCACATAGTGTTTGCGACATGATTAATAAAGGTGATGATACTGAGTTACATCATGCATCAATGTCAGATATGGGTGCTGCTTGTGTTGCATCTGCTGGTAAGGGAATCTTTAGTGGTACTGCGGCAGCGATGACAATTTATCCAGTTATTCCAGACTTTGATAAATACCCTGGAACAGGTAGAGATACTGAATATACTTTTGGTGAGATAGGACTTGCTGGTCACTGGATTAAGCATATTCTTCATCACTTGTTTATATACAAAGCTAAGCTTAAGCCAGGTTGGACTTTAATTCCTGAATAGGGATTAGGTTCTATCAATAATATACAAATAAATTAAAGGACATTTCACATGGCATTAGAAGAAGAAAAACATATTAGAGCGTACACACAAAATTTTGGAACAATGACACCTGGTTCATTTCAAAAGAAATTAAGAACTTGTGTTATTTTTCAATTTTTTAGATTTTTAGCAATAAACATAAAAATGTTAATAGTTGTTAATAAAAGTCACTAACACACACATAAACTCTCCCTTTGGAGAGAGTTACCCTCAAACTATCATCCCGTTTTTTTAAGGCAATACAATGATTAAAGATATAATCACATACCCAACCCCTCCAAGTGTAGAATATTCAACAGATGTTAGAATTTTTAATGATGAAATGTCTTCTCTAATCGATGATTTAAAAGATACAATAGATGCTAACTCTTTAGAAGCACTTACCGCTTTTCAAATCGGTAGTATGTATAATATTATTGTAATAAAAAAAGGTGATGGTAGTTTTTTAGAACTTATTAATCCGCGAATGTTTAATACAAGTGGAACAGTTACAACGGTAGAAAAAACAGCATATTTTCCAGGTTTATCGGCAAAAGTAACAAGACATGAAAAAATATCTGTTATATATGAAGATAGAGAACTTCAACAGCACTCTTTAAAAGCAGATGGTGATTTTAGTATCTTGCTCCAAAGAAAGATAGATTATACTTTTGGAGCAAGTTTTTTACATAAATTATCTCAAGAAGAAAAAGATATATTTGAGAAAAAACTAGAGTTTGGTAGTGATGTAGCTATTTCTGAAGTCTGTCCAACTACCTTTAAAAGAGATTATATAACAAAATTTATAAATATAATTCTTATAGTTATGCTTATTGTTCTCTTTGTTTCTTTTTTTATGAATTCCGAACCTTTATGGACTTATCAGAAATATTTATCATATAGTGCACTAACATTGAGTATAGTTTATTTCTTTTATGCCCAGTATGAAGGTAGTATTAACAGTTCGTGTAGTAGCTGTCAGATTGGAAATATCATTGGTACTGTTGTTATTATATGTATAAAATTATCAGTTATAATGGGTTTATCATTTTTTTTAATGAACTAAGGCTTTTACAATGAAAAATATTCTTCCAAACCTTATTAAACATCAAAATATATTTAAACAATCAAAACAAAATATTTTAATTAACTGGATACATTCAGAATCTCCTAGAAAAATTTTAAAACTACATAATATCGACGCTGATGTATTTATAGAGGAATATGCTGGTGGAGTATTTGATTACTTTATGGGAGTTGTGGCAGGAAAAGTAGAAATAGGTGATTGTCCTGTAATGAATAGGTTACTTGTATATCTTAAAGACAGAGAAACAAGTTCTGATGAAGTGTTTGAGCTTTGTAGTCATTTTAGAAAGTCTATGATTGATTTTACTTATATAAAAAATATAAATTCTAAAGAGATATTTGAAGAAATTTGGTTTATGTTTGATACAAATTTTCGAGGTGTTTTACAATTTTATACCAACACAATTTTTCAAAAACTTGTTGATGCAAAACAAGAAGCAGTTATCGCGGTTCAGGCAAAGGATTATTTTCTCTCAAATATGTCATATGAGATTAGAACACCACTCAATGCGATTCTTGGTTTTGTTCGCTTAATGCTTAATGAAGACATAACAAAAAAGCAAAGTACATATCTTGATATTATTCAAAATAGTGGAGAAAATCTTTTGAGTATTATCAATGATATTTTGGATTTCTCAAAACTTAGAAGTGGTGAGTTTACTATTGAGCCAAAATTTTTCTCAATTCATGAGGAAGTCTCACATACTATGGAACTTTTTGTTGCAAGTGCCGTTAGTAAAGATATAACTATTACATCATTTATTGACCCGATGATTCCAAAGGAGTTGTTTGGTGATTCTCTTCGAATAAAACAAATTTTATCTAACTTTTTAAGTAACGCTATAAAATTTACCCCAAATGGTGGAGTTATTTCTGTAGAAGCGAGTTGTGAAAATAAAACTTTAAAAATAAGTGTTACCGATAATGGTATAGGAATCGATGAAAAAGATATGAAAAATATTTTTACAGCCTTCGCGCAAGCACAATATACTGAGATAAGTTCTACGTATACAGGTACAGGTTTAGGTCTTTCAATATCGATGCAACTTGCCCAAATGATGGATGGTGATGTGAGTGTTGAATCTGTCTTAGGAAAGGGAAGTTGTTTTTGTACAACAATCCCTGTAGATATTCATACAAAGCAATGTAAAATATTTGATGCTATAAGTGAAATGGTGAAGTTAAAAATAGGTCTCTACACAAAAGATACGAATATTCCTTTTCAGTATGATTCTCTTCTGAAGTATGCAAATATTTTTGGGATGAATATGACTATTACAAATTCTATAGATGGTGATTTTGATATGTTCATATTTATTTATGAAGATGTAAGTAAAAGTATAGAGCAAAAAATTACTTCTTCTTCTACAAAGTATGTTGCTTTAATGAGTAAAGATTATGATATTTACGATGAGTATGAACATATTGCTTCTATGTGTTTTCCATTGTACTGTTCGAAAATATACGATACTTTTGATGCTTTACTCAATGAAAAATATAAAGATGAGTATAAAGAAAAAATGCTAAGCCAATTTGAAGGGCATATTTTAATTGCAGAAGATAATGAAGCTAATCAAGAACTAATAAAAATTATTTTAGGTAAATATGGGTTAACATTTGATCTTGCTGTAAATGGATTAGAAGCTTTTGAGATGTATAAAAAGCAAAGATATAACTTAATCCTTATGGATGAACAAATGCCTATAATGGATGGGCAAGAAGCTGTTAATAAGATTATAAAATATGAAAATAAAAATGGATTACATCATACGCCTATTTCTGCACTAACCGCAAATGTTGTTAAGGGAGCGAAGGAAAGAGGTTTACTTAATGGTTTTGATTCATTTTTAGGTAAACCAATTATTATGAAAGATTTAGAAAGGGTATTCTTTATTTATCTCAAAACTATAAGTATTGCCAAAGATGCTGTAACCGAAGATATAGTGTTAGATAAAAAAATAGTAGGTTTAGATATGGATAGGCTTCGTGATGAACTTCTTTTAACAAATGATGAAATCATTATGTTAGTAAACCTTTTTATCAAAAAAATGAAAAAGAGTATGCCTGAATTAAAAAATGCTATTAATATAAAAGATTACAAAAAAATAAGAACTTTAGCACATTCCATAAAAGGTTCAAGTGCTAATTTTAGGTTAGAGATACTACAAGAAAAAGCAAATGAGCTAGAGATTATGGCAAGAGGGGAGAACACACGCTTTGATTATACACAAGTATTTACAGCGATTAAAAAGATAGTAGAGGATATAAAAATAGTATAAAAGTTTATTCTTCTATATAATACCCTAAGCCAGAGGCATTTTTAATAATGTCTACTTCAAGTTTACTTCTTAGTCTCCAAACGAGGGTTCTTACACTATTTTCTGTAGCTCCATTTTCTTCCCAAACATATTTCATAGCCTGCTCGAAACTTACTACGAGTCCCATTTGTGATACAAGAAGTCGTAAAAAGGCATTTTCTTTTTTTGTTAGTTTTATTTTAACACCCTTGTAAAATGTTTCACAGATACTAATATCGAGATGGAAGTTCTCTCCAAACAAAACTATAGGTTCATTTACATCTTTTTTAGAGTAAAGAATTTTTTCTAAATTTGATTTATCAAGCTTTAGTGTAGAAATTTCATGTTTTGTATTTTTTTCAGAGTTATATTTAAAAAGTGCCATTTGAATTGTCGCATGAAGAGAATTTGGATCAAAAGGTTTAACAATATATCCATAAGGTTCAGTAAGTTTTGCTTGTGCTATAGTTTCGTTATCTGTATACGAAGTTAGATATATAAAAGGGATGTGATGTCTTGCTTTAATTTCTTTTGCTAGTTCTATACCATCGCAACTCTCTTCAAGTGAGATGTCTATCAAAATTATTTCTGGTTGAAGCTCTCGAATTTTAGAGTTTGCATCTGCTATAGTATCAGTAATCGCAAGAATATTATAACCATGTTTTTGAAGTGAAATTTTTAAATTCATTGCAGTTATTTCATCATCTTCAACAATAAGTACTTTTTTCTCATTCATACATAAACCCTTTTATCAAAAAAATGTAATTATTTCGTGATAACGTGAGTATAGTATAACTTTTTATTATTTGTAGTGTTTTGTATTATTAATGTGAGAATATTATTACAAAGTTGT
>JAFLJZ010000268.1 GCA_022712775.1 Sulfurimonas sp. | reverse complement strand
TTTTTAAGAGAAACAAGAATCATGTCTATATTTTTAATTTCTGCAGTTGCATGAATATCTTCAATAGTAAGAAAGGCGCTACTATTGTTCCCATCTAAAAAACCTTGTGGAGTAAAAATACCTATACCATTTTTAACAAGCGCTCTCATGAAATTTCCATAAGTGTTGCAAAGTCATCATAAATATCGCCAACAAAGTCTATTTTAAAGTCGATAAAATCATTAAGTTCAGCCTCAATGAACATAGGTTGTGAAAGTTCATAAAATAAAAGAAGATGCATCCATTTTCCTAGTGTGTTTAGCCTTTCATCAGATGAGGGTTTAAATCCAGAAGATGCTTGAATAATTTCTGTAATACTTGCAGGCATGTCCCATTTTAAAGCAATTTTTTCACATATATCAAATAAGTCAACATCACATAAGCGAAAGAGTATAGTGTTTAAATCAAGGTTATTTACACTTCGTAGTAAATCTACATCTGCTTTTTTTGTACTAAATAATGCTTCTGCCACAATAATACTTGCAGGCAGAAGTGTAATAGCTGATTCTATTTCCATATCATCTATGTCTAAGTGTACGAGTATTTGTTTCCATCTTCGTGAAAGTTTTGCTTGTAGTTCATGAAATGTAGATTCTCTAAGCTTAAATAGTTCCCATTTTTTTGGAGATAGTAAGGTCATCATATAGTTATATACAGTTTGTTGCGAGGAAGATACACCAAGGATTCCAAAGATTTGAGAAATTTCTGAAACCTCATTTACAAAACCATATATAGGCTTGTTAACAATATTTTTAAGATACGTCTTAAGCGCTAAGTCTGTTTGTGCAATTTGTGCTGCTTTAACAAGTTCCCCTTGGTTAAGTAACATAATGGTCGCCTGTAAAGCTTTTGGCGCAGGAGGTATTTTGTTTATAAAGTTATTAATTTGTTCATTTGTTATCAATATAAGCTACTTTAAACGTGAAAATTCTATTTATTTATTTTATCTCTTATAATCTAAAACTAATATAAAATCAAAGTTTTAAACTTGTAAATTATATTTTAGAATAATATTTACCGGCTTAAGTTGTAGTTTTGCTTTATGTTGATATAATTCGCAACTTTAAAACTTATTACAAGGAGCTCAAAATGGCAAGAAGATGTGCTATTAGTGGCAAAGGCCCTATGAGTGGAAACAATGTTTCTCACGCGAAAAACAGAACAAAACGTCGTTTTTTATTGAACTTAAGAACTGTTCGTATCACTTTAGAAGATGGTACTACTAAAAAAATTAAAATTTCTGCAAGAGAATTAAGAACACTTAAGAAAAATTCTTAAGTATTCTTCAGACTTCAAATGAATCTTTCATCAAGGATTCGTAAATTTCTACACTGGGAGAAAGCTCCCACCCCCAATGTAAAATTACTACCCGAAATTTACCCACATTTTAAAGCATTTCGTATACCGCTCATTTTAACAGTATTAACCATGATGGTTGGGACCGTTGGTTATGTACTTATAGATGATTTTACGCTTATGGATGCAATTTATCAAACTGGAATCACCTTTACCACAGTTGGTTTTGGTGAAATTTCACCTGTGTCTGATGCTGGTCGAATATTTACTATTACACTTATTATTGCAGGTTTTGCAATTTTTACAAGTGCCATAGGTATTTTAGTTGGAGAATTAAACAAGGGAGTAATAGTTGCACTTTTAAAGGAGCGAAGAATGCTATATAAAATAGTAAGACTTAAAAAGCATTTTGTTGTTTGTTATCATAATGATTACACAATAGAGGTTACAAAACAACTTAGGAAAAATCACATTCCTTTTGTTGTTATTGATCCAAGACCAGAGATACATGAATGGGCGATAGAACACAAGTATTCAACATATCTTCAGGCTGAACCATATGCGGAACTTAGTATGCTCAAAGCACATTTAGCATCAGCAAAAGGTTTGATTAGTCTCTCCGATTCTATATCTGATAATATTGCTTTAATTGCCTCTGTAAGATTATTTGAAAAAGAGCATCATATACCAAATCCATACTATGTAATATCAACTGCTGAAACTACGGGCGATGTTGAAAAGCTAAAAAAACTAGGAGCAGATACTGTTGTATCCCCAACAAAACTTACAGCAAAAAGAGTAAGTGCGATGGCAGCTCGACCTGATATGGAAAATTTACTTGAAGAGTTTTTATATAAAAGTGATAACCCACTTGATATGGAAGAGGTTCATATTCCAAAATATTCTTGGGCAGTATTAAAAAAACTCAAAGAAACACATTTACGAGATATGACAAACACTTCTATTATTGGAATCACAAGAAAAGATGGAAAATTTCTTTCGATGCCAAAGGGTGATGTTCTTATTACAAGTGAATGTAAACTCCTTATTATTGGTACGCAAAGTGATATTGCTGTTGCAAAAGATATATTTAAACAAAGAAATAAGCCAAAGGAATTAAAATTTGTATAAATTAATTCAGAGTGATTCTGGTGTATGTGCAAGTAAAGGTTTTTTTGCAGATGGTGTAAGTGCAGGACTTAAACCAAATAAGGCATTAGATATGGCTTTTATCTACAGCGAAACTACGTGCGAAATAGCATCTGTCTTTACGACAAATAAAATGACAGCAGCACCTATTAGACATTTTTTGAGCAAGGGTGATTTTAAAACTAACTTTGTTTTGATTAATGCTAAAAATGCTAATGCAATGACCGGAAAAGCTGGAATAGAAGATATTAATGAGATTCTAAACGCTTATGATTCTAAGCTTGTAAATCCTCTGATGAGCTCAACAGGTGTTATTGGTGTTCGATTACCAAAGCAAAAAATCATTAATGGAATGAAGCTTTTTAATCTTGATAATAAAAATCCAACGAGTGCAGCAAAAGCGATTATGACAACAGATAGTTTTTCTAAGACAATAGCCTTTAAGGTAGAACTTGATGATGGAAGCTCTTTTAGTATAGGAGCAATGGCAAAGGGTGCTGGTATGATAAATCCTGCTATGGCGACAATGCTTTGTTTCATCACTACTGATGCTAAGGTGTCAAAACCTGAGATGCAAGAGATTTTGGATGAGCTTACGCTTACAACTTTTAATGCTGCAAGTGTAGACGGAGATACTTCAACAAATGATACCGTTATGCTTATGTCAAATGCTTTGAGTGAAACATATAATAAAGATGCCTTTAAAGATGCTCTTCATAGAATCATGCTTTTCTTGGCTCGTGAGATGGTTAGAGATGGTGAAGGTGCTACAAAATTAGTTACTTATAATGTAACTGGTGCAAAAGATGATAAAGAGGCTGAGAAAGTTGCAAAAGCACTCTCAGATTCTTTACTTGTAAAAACTGCACTTTATGGTGAAGATCCAAACTGGGGAAGAATCGCTTCTACAGTCGGAGCAGCTGGTGTCCAAGCTGATGAAGAAACATTAAGTATCTCTTTTGATGAACTCTGTGTGTATGATAAAGGTGAATTATTATTTGATTCTAGCTTGGAAGAAAAAGCTTCAAAAGTAATGAAAAAAGATATTTTTACAATTAGCTGTGACCTAGGAATAAGTGATGGAAAGTTCACATCTTTTGGATGTGATTTAGGATATGAGTACGTTAAGATCAATGCGGATTATAGGACGTAAACCTTTATCACACTCGAAACTCGTTCCCATGGTGTCCATGGGAATGCATACCTCATTGAGTATATAAACTAATGTATGTACCCCAAGGACATTTCTTTCAGGGCAAATTCCCAAGTACAACTTGGGAACTAGGAAACTCTAAAATAAAGATGTAGTAAGCTTTATTCTTGATAGTTATTTTTAAACTCCACATATCTATGCGCTGAAGCGTATAACTCTTTTACTTCATCATCACTCAATTCTCTAATAACTTTAGCTGGGCTTCCCATAATAAGTGAACGCGGTGGAAAAATTTTGTTTTTTGTTACAAGTGAACTCGCTCCTACAATACTTTCTTTTCCAATCACAGCACCATCTAAAATAGTAGCACTCATACCAATGAGACAAGCTGATTCTATCGTACACCCATGAAGCATAACGCGGTGCCCAATCGTTACATCATCGCCGATGATAGTTGGAGTTCCATCATGTTTGTTATATCTATCTTCACCCTTGTGGTGTGTTACATGAACCATACTTAAGTCTTGAATACTCACACGATCTCCAATTTTAATGTAATGAACATCCGCGCGGACTACCGTTCCATACCATATTGAACAGTCTTCACCACAAACTACATCACCAATAACATCTGCTGAGGGTGCTATCCATGTGTTTTTTCCAAGTGTTGGGAAGGTGTTTTTATATTTGTGTAGCATTTTTATATCCTTTACTTTAGCTTTCCATAAATAGACGTGCTGCTATTTGTTGTATCTCTTCGTTTGACATTTTTTTCTTAGCTTTTGAGATTCTATTTACATGGTCTTCTATAAACTTATGATTGTTTATGCTTCTCGTTTGCTCTCTTTTAATTTTAGAATATGTTCCATCACTTTGAAGTTCATGTGCTAGAGTATTGTCTGCGAGTTGAAGTTGTAAAATCTGAATGATTTTTTCTCTTGAGGCATGATCTTTGATTCCAGTAAGAAGTTCAACGCGTCGTACTAAATTTCTAGGCATCCAATCCGCTGAAGATATATAAACCTGTGTTTCATCATTTTTAAAATAAAATACTCTTGGATGCTCAAGGTATTTACCTAGTATGGATATGACTTTGATATTTTCACTCACACCTTCGATTCCAGGTTTAAGACAACAAATACCACGAACGATAAGTTCAACCTTAGCACCTGCCTGAGAAGCCTTATGCAGACCACGAATGACATCTTCATCAACAAGAGAATTTACTTTTGCGATGATATGACCTTCGCTCCCTTTTCTCATTTCA
>JAFLJZ010000025.1 GCA_022712775.1 Sulfurimonas sp. | reverse complement strand
TAGATAAAGAAGTTTTAGAAGTTTTTACAAATGCTCAGTTTATTGGTGGTGAAAAACTAACAAATTTAGAAGCTAATCTCGCAACATACACGGGTGCTAAGCACGCAATTGGTTGTAGTAGTGGGACAGATGCTCTTTTACTTTCTCTTATGGCACTTGATATTGGCAGGGGAGATGAAGTTATTACAACTCCTTTCACTTTTATAGCAACTGCTGAAGTAATTGCCTTCTTAGGTGCTACGTCTGTTTTTGTAGACATTGAAGAAGCGAGTTATAACATAGACCCTTCAAAAATAAAAGCTGCTATTACAGATAAAACAAAGGCAATTATGCCAGTTTCACTTTATGGACAATGTGCAGATATGGATGCTATAAATGAAATTGCGAATGCACATAACATTCCTGTTATTGAGGATGCATGTCAAAGTTTTGGAGCTACATACAAGGGTAGAAAATCATGTAATCTCTCTACCATAGGATGTACAAGCTTTTTCCCTTCAAAACCTCTTGGTGCGTATGGTGATGGTGGAGCGATTTTTACAAATGATGATGCACTCGCACGCAAAATAAGAATGTTACTTAATCATGGGCAAGGTGATCGTTATAAACATAAGCTGATTGGAATTAATGGTCGTCTTGATGCAGTTCAAGCAGCAATTTTAGGTGTAAAGTTAAAGCATTTTGACAAAGAAGTTCAGCAACGCGAGGAAATAGGTTCTCGTTACAATACTCTTTTAGCAGATACAGATGTTATAACTCCAAGCATTGCTAAAGAAAATACAAGTGTATTTGCACAGTATTCAATCCGAGCTAAAGATAGAGAAGCCATGGTTGAAAAACTTACTAAAGTTGAGATTCCAACTGCTGTTCATTATCCAGTTCCTCTTCATTTACAAGAAGCTTTTGAAGACTTAGGACATCAGATAGGTGACTTTCCGATTAGTGAGAAGGTAGCATCTGAAATTATGTCACTTCCTATGAGCCCTTATCTGACAAAAGAAGAACAAGATTTCATAGTTAAATCTATAAAGGCCTAAGAATGCAGAGAATAGCTATTATTGGTTTAGGAATCATGGGGAAAAACCATTACAATACTCTTAAAAAGATAGAAACTGCCCAAATTGTAGGTCTTTGTGATATTGAAAATTTCAACAATTATCCTGAGACATTTTTTACAGATTTAGAAACAATGCTTGTTGAATTAAAACCAGATGCACTTATTATTGCAACACCGACATCTTTACACAAAGAAGCAACACTTCTATGTGTAAAACATGGTGTTCATATGCTTATAGAAAAACCAGCTGCCTCAAGTGTAAAAGATGCAAAAGAGATGTCTAAGGCTATAGAAGCTAAAAAACTTAAAAGTTGTATAGGACATATCGAGCGATACAATCCTGTTGTAAAATCTTTAATAAAAGAGATGGCAAATGATGAAGTTTTATCTATTTCTATTACCAGAAGTGGTGCTTTTCCTGAGAGAATCGCAGATGTTGGGATTTTAACTGATTTATCTGTACACGATAGTGACTTAATCCGTTTTATTACAAAAAAAGAAATTATTAAAAGTGCTGTATTTAAATCACAAAAGATTCATAAAACACATGAAGATAATGCGATTTTAGCCTTTGAATTAGAAGGTGAGGTTGTTGGAGATATTACAACAAACTGGCTTACTCCCTATAGAAAAAGAAGTATTGCTGTAGCTTGTAGAAAAGATGTAGAGAGTGAGATTAAATATTTTGAAGCAGACTTGTTATCCCAAACGCTTAAAGAGAGAATAAATATAGATAGTTCTTCGCATACTACACGAAACTGTTTTGTTACAAGGGGCGATGCACTTTATGATGAACTTATTGCTTTTATCCATTACTTAGATACCGGTGATAAGGGTTCTTTATCGAGTGTAGAAGACAGTATTATCACCTTGGAGATAGCAAATGATACATAAAACATCTATCATCGAAGATGGAGCAAAAATAGCTGAGGATGTAGTTATTGGTCCATTTTGTACTATTGGTAAGGATGTAGAATTAAGATCAGGCGTGATTCTAGAATCGAATGTGATTTTACAAGGGAAGCTTAAAGTTTGTAAAAACAGTAGAATTTTTAGTTTTACAGTTATCGGACATGAAAAATCAAATATAGATATAGGTAAAAACACACATATTCGTGAGTTTACACAGGTTGGTTCTCAAAAACCTTTAAGTGGAAAAAGTAAGAAAATTAGAATTGGTGCAAATAATTTTATTATGGCATATACCCAGATACAAAGTGGAGTGACCTTAGGTGATTACTGTATTTTAACAAATGCTGTAAAAGTTGAAGAAAATGTAAAATGTGAAGAAAGAGTAATTATAGGTGGCTTAAGTACGATAGAAGCGAATAACACTATAGGTACTGGTGTTATGATAGGTGGAGCCTCGTATGTAAACCACGATATGCCACCATTTACCTTAGTCGAAGGTAACAAGGCATCTATAAAAGGTTTAAATCTAGTAGGACTTCGTAGAAGACTTGAAAATAAAGATGACATCGAAGAGATAAAAAGTATTTTTAAAAAAATATTTTCGAACGAAGTAGATAAAGATTATGCTGCAAAAGTTGCAGATGAACATGAAAATGAATATGTTAAAAGATTTGCAAAATTTATTGCAACAAGTAATATTTAAAAATACACTAAAGGAAATGACAGATGAAAATTAAACCATTAATAAACTCTATGATTTTATTTTACTTAGGTTTGATAGTATTGGTTTCTTTTGGTATTTATAGTCTTGTAATTCATAGTAATCAAATAGATGATATACATAAGGCTAATATAAAAGGCTTACTAAAGTATTCGAGTGAAAATGTTACATCTTTTGATATAGAACATTTTAAAAGTGCAAAGAACGAAATAATGATACTTAAAGAAGGTATTGATTTATCGCTTATTTTTATTTATATTATTATGTCTATAGCCGCATTCTCTCTTATTTTTATTTCTAGAGTTATTAGGAATAAAATTTTACACCCAATTTCTCAAATGAATAAAACTATCTCCTTGTATAAAAATGGTGAGAAAAATATCAAAGAAATAGAATATAATGATGATGAAATTGGTTTTATGATAAAAGAATTTTTTGTAATGAAAAAAAAACTTGATGATGATTATTTTGCCTTAGAAAAGTTAGCTCTAACAGATCCTTTAACAGAAATACTTAATCGACGTGCTTTTTTTGAAGTTTCAGAAGAGTTATTAAAACTATCTATTCGAAATAAATCAACTTTTTCCATTTTAATTTTAGATATAGATTTCTTTAAAAAAGTGAATGATGTTTATGGGCATTTAATTGGTGACGATATTTTAAAATTTCTTGTAACTAATGTAAAAACAGAGATACGAGATAGTGATGTATTCGCGCGTTTTGGTGGAGAGGAGTTTATAATTTTACTTCCAGATACTAATGAAGATGGTGCTTTTTCTCTCGCTGATAAAATTAGAATATGTATAGAAAATAATCCATACGAGGATGAAAAGTTAAGTGTCCCAATTACAGTAAGTATAGGAGTAAGTCAATTGCAGGGTGAAAAGCTACTTAGAGAGTTAATCCACCGAGCTGATGAAGCACTCTATAAGGCAAAAGAGATGGGAAGAAATCAGGTTGTTATTGGCTAGTGCACACTATCGATAGTGGTTCAAATCATTAGAGTTTATTTAGATGTTGTAAAAAATCATCTGCTCCTATGAAACCTATGATTGTTTTAGAATCTTCTAAGTCACCACTTTCTTTAAAAAACAAAAGAGTAGGTGGACCAAATACACCGTATTTTTTACTTAATGCATTGTTTTGTGCACTATTCTCTGTAACATCTGCTTTTATTAAAACAAATTCATTCATCTTTTTTCGTACCTTAGAATCAACAAATGTGATTTCTTCAAGCTCTTTACAAGCACTACACCAATCAGCATAGAAGTCGAGCATAATTTTCTTGCCTTTATTTTTGCTAAGAACAGTATCAAGTTCTTCTATGGAAGTAACTACGATAAACTCTGCAGGTTTCTGCGTGCTTGTTAGCATGGAAGTAACTGCTTGAGGTTTTAAAAATTCTAAAGGTTTTGCTAAACTTGTAGAACCTGCTAAGGCACCAATAAGAAGAGCAAAAGAGTAGATAAATAAAATAACAGAAATGCTTCTTTTAAAAATATGTCCACCTGTTTCTAAGGCACCTAAGTAGATTGCAAAACCAAGACCAAGCATTGCATATAAAAGCATGATAATATACTCATCAACAACACGCTCCATCATCCAAATAGCAACACCGAGCATCATTACACCAAAGATAGCTGAAACCATTGTCATCCACATACCAGGTTTTGGCATAAACTTACCAGCACTAACCCCAACTGCGATAAGAGGAAGTCCCATACCAATACTCATTGCAAAAAGTGCCATACCACCAAGAACGGCATCACCAGTTTGACCGATGTAAACGAGTGCACCAGCAAGAGGAGCTGCTACACAAGGACCAACAATAAGAGCAGATAAAAATCCCATTATTGCTACGCCAACATAACCTCCACCTTTGCCAGCTGAACTTACTTTAGCTACTAAAGAATCAGGAAGTTTTAATTCATAAAAACCAAACATACTAAAGGCTAAGGCAACAAAAACAGCAGAAAAAGAATAAATAACCCATGGAGTTTGAAGTGCCGCTTGAAGGTTAGCTCCAAATAAACCTGCCATTACTCCAGCTATGGTATAGGCAACAGCCATGGCAAGTACATAAACAATAGAAAGTGTTAAAGCTTTTGTAGTTGTAATGTTCTTACCATGAGAAATGATAACACCAGAAATAATAGGAATCATTGGAAATACACAGGGAGTAAGGGCGAGTAAAAGACCAAATCCTAAAAATGTTAAAAGGATAATAAAGATATTTCCTTCTTTCATTGTATTGGCAATTGTATCCATTTGAGATATTTCAGTTGTTTGTACTTCTTTTTGATTCTTAAGTGTTTCTTGTGTTTGAGGTGCTTTAATTTGTATAGATGGAGGTGCATTTAAAAGAAGAGAACTGTCTACTCTAAGTGTAAATATTTTAGAGAGTGGTTCATAGCATAAACCTTGTTCTGAGCACCCTTGGTAAGAAATTTTTAGATGAATAACTTTTTCTCCACTTAGTTTTCCTTCATTTTGAAGAAAAATGAGGAATTTTGGTGATTGTAAAAACACCTCTTCTCCATCATGTGACTGACTCTTTGGTAGCTTAATGTTTTGTATTTGAATACCTGCACTATCTGTTAGGGTAATGTTAAGTTTATCAGCATAAAGATAAATATCTTTAGCAAGCTCAATACCAGCTTCGATTTGCATTTTTTCGTTAACTTTTGCATAAGGTTTAAAAGCTTCGTCTGGCATTAAAAATGAGGGTACTGCATACGACATACTAAAGATAAAGAGAGAAAGAAAGAGTGATTTCATATAGTGTCCAATTGTTTAAATAATAAGCGTATTGTACTAACTTATAATTAACAGCTATTGGTAATGTACTAAAAAATCTTCATACTCATTTTTTGGAATTGGTTTTGAATAGTAATATCCTTGAATAGTTGAACACCCCTCATTAACTAGAAAGTCGAGTTGTTCTTTTGTTTCTACACCTTCAGCAATTATTTCTAGTTTTAAGCTTGAGGCAAGTGCAATAATAGCACGTACTATAGCGATATCATTTTCATCATATGGTAGGTCTTGGATAAAACTACGATCGATTTTCACCTTATCAATAGGAAGCTTTTTAAGGTAAGAAAGTGAGGAGTAACCTGTTCCAAAATCATCAATAGATATGCTTATCCCCAAGTCTCTAATTTGACTAAGTATATTGATAGATAATTCAGGGTCTTTCATAATTTGACTTTCTGTTACTTCGAGTTCGATATAGTGAGGGTTTATATCTATCTCGTCAAGGAGTGCTTTTAAATCTGCTACACAATTTAAATCTTCAAGTTGTTTAATAGAAAGATTGATAGAAAGTTTTCCTGTATTAAGCCCTTGGTTATGCCATACTTTCATTGTTCGCATAGTTTCTCTCATCATCCATTTATCAAGTGGAATTATTAAGCCGGTATCTTCTGCTATAGATATAAACTTGTCTGGCATAATGATTCCAAACTCTTTATGATTCCAACGAACAAGGGCTTCCATCCCAACAACGGTCTTAGTATTAGCATCTATTTTTGGTTGGTAGTAGGCTATTAGCTCATTATTTTCTAAGGCTAATCGAAGTTGATGTTCTATAGTTGATCTTTCTACTGCAAGTTCTGTCATTTTTTGATTATAAAATTGGTACTGATTTTTACCCATTTCTTTTGCTTTATACATTGCAGTATCTGCATTTCGAAGTAATATCTCAGGGGTCACTCCATCTTCTGGAAATCTACTAATCCCAATACTAAATGTTGTATAAATGTCTTTGGCATCAATGGTAATTTTTTCTTGCATAAGTGCTGTGATTTTATTTGCAGTAGTGATGATGTCATTATCATCTATATCTTGGAGTATTATAGTAAACTCATCTCCACCAAGTCTTGCTATACTATCTTCTTCACGAACACTTGCTTGAAGCTTTTTAGCTACAGCCTGTAGTAGTTTGTCTCCAACTTCATGACCATATGTATCATTGACTTCTTTGAACCTATCTAAATCTAAAAATAAAACACTTATTGTCGTTTTACTTCTTTTAGCATGTTTTGTACTTTGTCCTAGTCTATCTAAAAATAAAAGACGATTTGCAAGACCTGTAAGGGGGTCATGATTTGCAAGGTACTCAAGTTGATTGGTTTTTTTTTGTAGTTCTTGCGTTTTTTTGATAACTTCTTCTTCAAGCTTTAAGTTGATTTTATGAATAAATTTTTTGTACTTCTTTGAATAAGAATAGTAAAGGACAGCACTTAAAAAAATAAATACTAAAAAGAAAAAGAGGGCAAGTCTATCTCTTGTTTGAATTATTTTATCTACGTTTATATGGTTTATATCTTTAAATAATAAAAAGTAAGCCATCTTTTCATTATGTATATCTTTAAGGTGATAGGTGGTAACTAATATAGAAGTATTTTGACATGTATGGTGTTTACTTGTACTTAAATAATGTTCCACTGTTTCATTTTTAATAAGCTTAAGTAGTGTAGGTTTAGCATTCATATTCGCAACATAATAATCATCCACAAACTTTTTTGTATGCGCATGGGTGAGTTGTTGTTTATACTTTTTGTCCACTAATATCACTATATCATAGTCTTTTTTTTGCATTTTGCTTGCAATAGAATTAAATTTTCCTAAAACTTCTATAAACCCTATAAAAATATTTTCATTATAAATAGGAACCATAGATTTAAAGCTCAAATCAAATTTTCCAGTACTTATACTTGAAGAGATTTTAGGGTTTTTAATCATTCTAGATACATCAAGACGAGCCTTGCTAAGGTCATCACCTGATTTTGTTGTCCAACTTCTATAAGCACTCTTTCCATTTGCTGCAATAACTTGAAACCAGATATTATTTAAAGAAGTATTTTCTTTTAATCGCCAAGAGAAAGCATTGAGTGTCATCGTAGTTGACTGCTGTAATAAAGCTTGTCTTATCTCTGTGTTACTTGCAATAGCCATAGCAATAATTAGGATAGTTTCTTTTTTCTCTGTTATGAGTGTTTGAAGCTCATCTTCCATATCTCTTGAGAGTTCTTTGTATTGGATTTCTTTTAGATCACTTACTCTTTGCTGTATAAATAAAAAGCCAAATAGTACCCATAAAATGGGGATAAAAAAAGCAATGAATTTTATACGTTTTGAAAAAATAAAGTCACTTGACAACCTATCTCCTTATCTTACTTAAAGACTATCGTATATTGAATACTTAGTAAGTTTCCAACAGCTTTTAGTATATCATTCGCACCATTATTGTGAGGTGCTTCGGCTTTATTAAAAGAATAATTTATGTCTATTCTATCATAAGCTTTAAACTTATAGGATAACCCCGTGGTAATTGTTTCAAATTTCCGTAAATCTGCATTAGAATTCGTCATTCTATTATATTTTTCATATCTTGCAATAATTTCTAAGCTCTTAAGTACTTCGTATGTAGAGAGGAGGTAGTAACCATCAGCTTCGTTATTTTTTGGTGC
>JAFLJZ010000024.1 GCA_022712775.1 Sulfurimonas sp. | reverse complement strand
TTGCTTCTGCTTCTATGATGCTACGTTATGCTCTTGGTGAGACTAAAGCTGCAGATAAAATAGATGATGCAATCAAAAAAGCATTAAGTGAAGGCTATAGAACACAAGACTTAGCATCGTTTGATGCAAAAGAAGTTTGTTCTACAAGTGAGATGGGTTCAATCATCGCTAACTATATAGTAAGATAAATAGTAAAGTAAGATGCAAACACTCACATTAGCAAATATTTATGAACTTCAAGGGCTTAAAGAAGAAGCACTTGACATTTACAAAGAAGTTTTAAAAAAAGACCCTTCCAATAGTGATGCAAAAATTGCGATTAGAAGATTATCTGGAATGAGAAAAAAGTTTTTGAATGTAAATACACAAATGAAAGAATTTTTCTTAAAAATGGATACTGATGTTGAGTTTAACGAATTTGAAAGGTGGTTATTAAAGTCATGGAGTTAATAGTATGGAATTAAAAGATGTAATACTCTCAACACTCGCTGAGATGGAAGAAGTGAATGCAAAACCACCTGTAGATGAGTTTTCAGTAAAAGAAACCATAGATGTAAAAAAACAAATGACGGAAGCTATAGTAAAAGATAAAATATCCACAGAAGAAAATAAGGCAACTATAGATAGTGAGCTAATGTATCTAACTTCAATTAAAGAAAGATTATTAGTCCTTTTTGAAGGCTTTCAAGCACCAAATAATACAAATATAGAAGCAAAAGTAGACATGACACTAAACTTTTTAGAATATACACTCTCTACAATAGAAACTAGAGTAGACTTATTAGAAAAAGGAAAAAGATAGTGTCTCAGTATAGAGTTCTTATTGATGCTAATGATGAAAAAGGGATAGTGTATAAAGTTTCTACTGTTTTTTATAATGCTGATTTAAATATATTATCAAACAACGAATTTGTTGATAAAGAAAATAACAAGTTTTTTATGCGTAGTGTTGTTGATGGTGATGTGGATTTAGAAAGTTTACAAGCATCCATTAAAAAAGTACTTCCTTCTGATTCTAGTATAGAAATAACAGAACCTAAAAAGAAAAATATCATTATAATGGCTACTAAAGAGATGCATGCACTCGGTGATATACTCATTCGTCATGAAGCAGGTGAGCTTGAAGCAAATATTTTAGCAGTTGTTTCTAACTATGATGTATTGGAATCTTTAGTGAGTAAATTTGACATTCCTTATATTTGTATTTCTCATGAGAATCTTGATAGAGTTGAGCATGAAAATAAAATCATAAATTGTATTAATGAGTTTAAAGATGTTGAGTATATCGTTTTAGCGAAGTACATGCGAATTTTAACTCCAAGATTTGTAGCAAACTTTGAAGATAAAATAATTAATATTCATCATTCTTTTTTACCCGCATTTATAGGTGCAAATCCATATAAACAAGCATATGATAGAGGTGTGAAAATTATTGGAGCAACAGCACATTTTGTGAACAATAACCTTGATGAAGGTCCGATTATCGCTCAAGAAGTTATTCATGTTGATCATGCTTATGGCTGGAGAGATATGCAACGCTCAGGAAGAGATGTTGAAAAAGTTGTACTATCACGTGCTCTAAAGCTTGCTTTAGAAGATAGAATATTTGTGTACGCGAATCGTACAGTTATTTTTTAGAGGTATAAATATGTCATTTAATTTAGTTTTAGTACATCCTCAGATTCCAAACAATACTGGTGCCATTGGTAGACTTTGCGTAAATGCTGGAGTATCACTTCATCTCATTAAGCCAATAGGATTTGATATTGATGAAAAAGCAGTTAGACGAGCAGGGCTTGATTACTGGGACAAACTTGATTTACATGTTTGGGAAGACTTGGATGACTTTTTTGATAACAATGTACTTACGGATAATGCTTATTTTGCAACTACAAAAACTGATAGACCTTATTTTGATGCAAAATTTAAAGAGGGTGACTTTATTTTTTTTGGAAGTGAAACAAAGGGTATACCAGAATATATACTTAACAAATACAAAGATAAAAATATTACTATACCTATGACTAAAGATGGACGAAGCTTAAATTTAGCAATAAGCACAGGAATTATTTTATATGATGCAATTCGACAAACGTATGATAGTTTTAATCAACAATAAGGAAGCAAGGTGAAAGAAATTCTAGATATTGTTATGCTTATACTATTTGTATTGTTTATGGTTTTTATTTTTGGTGGATACCATAAAAACAAATCTGCTACTAGAGAAAAACAACGCGAAGAAGAAGAAAAAAGGTTAAAAGAAAAGCAGCATTAGCTCTAGTACGACTCGGAATTTAGTTCCTCGCTGTATTGAACTTTTAGACGTGCTAAACCAATGGCACTTTCCACTTTGAGTTCTAAAATAATCTCTCAGCCCATTCTTCGATTCTATTTTCAAACTTTTCAAATAAACTTTCTGCATTTTTAATAATAATTAACATGTCACATCCTTTTATTTAATTGACATATAGTACATATTTTTATACACTTAATATAAAAATATGACAATTTGTCATAAATATTTTGACTTTATTGCAAAAATACATTATAATCTACTATATTAAGTAAGAAAGGGGTCAAAATGAATACTTTAAGTGAAATAGTTGAAGAGATAAAAAGTATAGTTTCGAGTGACTTTACAGGTAGAAAAGTATTTGATAAAGATATTGCTGATATATTAGGAATATCTCAAATGAATTTTGCAACGATGAAAAAAAGAGAAAAAATTCCATATGCAGAACTTTTAGATTTTTGCGCAACAAAATCTCTTTCTATAAACTGGTTACTTTATGGTCAGTCTCCTGAAAGTTTAGTAGATGCTACAAACAAGTTCTTCATGGTGAAGTATTTTAGTGATTCTCATGCTTCTGCTGGCGGAGGAAGTTATAATGAATATGAAGAAATTGAAGAGTTAGAGATTCCAGAACAATTTGTATTTATGCTTGGTGGTGAGAGAGAATTAAAAAATATAGAAGCTATTAATGTATCTGGTGATTCTATGGAACCTACATTTTCTTATAACGATATAGTATTTATAAACAGAGCAAAAACTGATGTTGGTAGAGGTGGTATATTTACTATTAGAACAGAATCAGGCTTATTTATTAAGAGAGTGCAAAAAAGAATAGATGGAAAAGTGGATATAATATCTGACAATAAAGTTTACTCTACGCAGACTTTAGACCCTCGAGAGATAGAGGTTATAGGAAGAGTTGTAAGTAGATTTGGAGATGTTGATTAAAAGGATTTTTTTGAAATTTTTTGGTGTAGTTATAGTATTGTTTATATTTTTAGGATGTAGTGTAAAAGAAGAGCTTAAAGAAGTTAATAACCAAAAAAAGATAGAGATTCAGGATTTACTTGAGATACCCCAAAATGTTGAGTATTACACACAGGGTATAGAAAATCAACTTTATACAATACAAAAGAGTTATGAAACAACATATTTTGGTATGTGGAATATAGAAGAACCAGAACAAACATTAAAAGAAATTAAATGGCCATTTAGAGCTTTTTCTGTGGGTAAAAGCTACGGAGACAATCTTGTACCCATTAAGCAGAGCTTTTTTGATTTAATGTATGAAGAATCAAATTTTGGTACATACAAATCAATAAATAAAAAAGCATTAACATTAAAGTATTCCAATATAAGAGCATTACCAACGCAAAAACCACTTTTTAGGGATCCTTCTATTGCTGGGGAGGGTTTTCCTTTTGATTATTTACAAAATAGCTCTATTAACGCGAATGTTCCTATTTTTATTTCACATTATTCAAAAGACAAGCAATGGGTATTTATCTTCAGTAGTATTACCTATGGTTGGTTAAGAAGTGATGAGATAGTGATGATAGACGATAGGCATGCTTCTCTTTGGAAAAATGCTCAACAGGTGTATATAATCCAAGAGGGCTTTCCTCTTTTTGCCTTATCAGGTGAGCCACTATTTAACACTAGAGTAGGTATGTTGTTCGCACTTGTTGATGAAGATGATGATAATTATACGGTATTAATAGTATCAACATATAAAAATAATGAAGCTATGTATAATAAATCTACGATTCCAAAGAGCATTGCATCGCTAAAACCTTTAGAATTAAATACTTCAAACCTAAATAAAATTATTACTGAAGTATCAAAAACAAATTATGGATGGGGTGGGGTATATGAGCAAAGGGATTGTTCATCTACGCTAATGGATTTGTATGCACCGTTTGGTATAGCTCTACCTAGAAATTCTTTGAAACAAGGGCAATTCGGTGAAGTTATTGACTTAAGTAAGTTAGATGATAAAGAAAAAGAAAAAATCATTAAAGAAAAAGGGATTCCCTTTAAAACACTTTTGTATAAAAAAGGGCATATCGTACTGTATGTTGGTATTTATAATGATGAAATCATAATTTTTCAAAATGTGTGGGGTATTCAGCTTATGAAAAATAATAAAAGTGGAAGACTGATTATAGGAAAAACGGTTTTTAGTACACTAAAGCTTGGTAAGGAAGTTCAAAATTATAATGAAAAAGCAGAACTACTTAGAAATATTAAAAGTATGAATATTATTACAAGAGCTAAGCTTTAATATCTAAAACAGTACCTAATATCTCATCTTGAGTTTTAATAGCCGCAACATTAAATGCTGTAGCATCTTGGGCTATTATTTGGTCTGTTAATTCTTTAGCCAAGTCTGTTTGACTACGCTGTGAACCATTATCATCATTTGTCCTTGTATTGGCTGTGACGGAGTTTTCTGTATTTGATATTCTTGTATCTTTGGGAATAAATCCATCCGTATTTACATTTGCAATATTATTTGTACCTGTATTTAGAAGTGTTTGATGAGCACCAATTGATGATATATTACTTGATATATTCATATAAAACTCCTTTGGCTTTTATCTATTATAATACGAAATAGATAAAAGTAAGTTGAGAAATATTTAGTGTAAGTCAGCGTTTAGTTTAATTTCTCTTGTTGAGCGAGATGCTGTAATTTCACCTGTCATAGAATTTTGTCTAAAATGTATACCACTGAAGTGTGCTAATTGACCAGCTTTAAACACTTCACCTTCCATGTTTGCATTGGTATTTACTTCCATAATCTTTTTTAACTCTTCTGGATATATACCAACTTTTGTTCCCTCTAAAATAGCAAGACCAGCGTCGATAATACAAGCATCACCTAAAGGAATACCACATGTGGAGTTAGCCCCTAGAAGTGTATTTTTACCTATTGAGATTGGGTTACCATCTGTTCCACTAAGAACACCAAGAATAGAAGCTCCACCACCAACGTCTGAACCTGCACCAACTATTGCAGAAGAAGATATACGACCTTCAACCATAACCGGACCAGTTGTTCCAGCATTAAAGTTAATGTATGAAGCACCAGGCATTACTGTAGTTCCTCCTGCAAGTTGTGCACCAAATCTTACTTTAGAAGTATCTAAAATTCTTGTATTGTCTTGTGGAATGATATGTTGTAAGAATCGTGGAAATTTATCTACAAAATCAATATGAGGGTATTCATTCGCTAATTTTAGTTCAATTTCAAATTCTCTCAGATAGTCAAGCTCTATTGGTTGACCTGATGACCATGCAACATTTGGTAATGCACCAAATGCACCGTTTAAGTTAATGTCTCTTAGAGGTACTTTTGCTTGTGAAATTGCATATAGTTTTAGGTAAGATGCCTCAACACTTGATAATGGAGCATCATCAAAAATAAAAGTTACTTTAAATTCACCATCAATACTTCCTGTACTAATCATTTGTGAATAAAGAGCAGAAATTACTTGAATATTTTTATGTGAATCACCATGTGCTTCACCTGAGTAAGGAGTAAATGCTGATAAACAGCTTCTTAAAAATTCTTGGTTAATATTACATACTACTTCGCTTTGTGTAAAATCAATTTTTACATCTTGTTCTTCTAGTGCTCTTATAAAAATTGCGGCTGAACCAAAGTTTTCGTCCCAGTTGATTAAAGGGTATGTTGCTTGAAGAGATTTTTCAACATTTAATTGCCCTAAGTCTACTCTACACACACCAAAAGCTAAAGGGTCTCTGTAGCCCTCGGTTGTTGTTTTTATATCTTCTATTAATGCTTTAAACGCATCTGTTGTTTCAATGATTTCCATGAATTCTCACTTAAGTAATTTATTTGTGAAATTATACTTAAATTCCATAAATAGAATATTAGCCCCATAAAATAGGGCTTTGTTTAGGCTTCTTTTTTTATTGTAACGGATACGTCACTATAAATAGAATAATTGCCACCTAGATTGATTGTATCAGGCTTTATAACACTAGCATATTTATCTAATGTTGTTTTTACTGATGAATGACCCAAAACACCCGCTAACTCATTAAGACTTAAAATATTATCTTGTAATATAATAGTTGCAAAAGTATGCCTAGTGCAATATAGTCTAAGTCTTTTTACTTTAGATTTTGTAAGAACTTTATCCCAATAATAAGCTAATTTTCTAGAATCATCCCAACAACCAAAAATAAATATATTATCTTTCTGTATTTTCTTTACTTCATCAAGTAAAAAAGAGGGATAAGGAACTTTCCTTTCTGTAAACTGATTTTTACCTATACCTATAATCCCATCGGTTCTAGTTCTTCTTATACTGATATGAGTTTTGCCAAAGTCTCCAAGTTGTAAACCTAAAATCTCACCAGTTCTAAGACCAGTATTAAAAGCTATTTTTAAATAAACTTTTATTTTATCATCTGCAAATTCTAGAATTTTATTAATTTCTTTTTTAGTAAAATACTCAACTCTTCGCC
>JAFLJZ010000023.1 GCA_022712775.1 Sulfurimonas sp. | reverse complement strand
TGAGTGACGATAGCTAACTCAATATGAGTAAAAGTTTCTGTCTTATCACTGAGGTCTTCATAGTTATGACCTTTAACCATATAAGCTTGAGATATTGTATTATCGAGTATATTTTTTAAAAAGTTTTCTTGAAGTGATGGGAACAATTCTCTAATACCACTAAGAGCTGCGAAATTTTGAATATCACCAAAATTCAGTTTTCCTAAGTAATATTCTTCGAGGTAGTAAAGTCCATTTTCTTTTTTAATTGGTAAATAAGACATCCTCTCATTTATATCTCTTTGTATAGTTCTTTTGGTAACTCCAAATTCTTCAACTAAATTTTCAACACTGAGTCTTTCTCCAGAGTTAAACTTGTTTAAAATTTGTGCTAGTCTTGTAGCAATTTTATCGTGGCTTTTCATAGTGGTTTTTACCTTGATTTTATTAAGTTAATTATACTAAATTTTTGTACTGCACTACCTATAGCAACTAGGAGTACAACTACCAATGCTCCAAGTGTACCTGTGAAGTACCCAATAATAGCAGCTATAAGAGTTACTATTATTGCTACAAAACCTCCATACATAAAGCCTATACTTGCTATCGCTAACAGTGTGATAAGTAGTGTAATCATTTTTGAATCCTATTTTTAATTGCGTTGAAGATAATCTTTGAATATTTGATTATCAAAAGCAGACTTACACTTATAGCTGATCCTATAATCTTAAAAGATTTAAGCCAATTGTCATTTTGAGGTAGTTTTGGAAGACCGTATTTATCATATGGCTTATTCGTCATTATGCTACACCTTCCTTTTTATCTTGTTCTATATTAATATCCGCTATTTGAGCTAATATAGTTGATAAAATTCTAAGATTATCTGTTCTTGCTAAAGAGGCGAGTTCAATTGGTTCTTCCCCTTCATCAACTTTATAAAAAAACTTCATAGCCTCTTTATCGTAAGTAACAGCATAAATACTAGCAAAAGGTATTACACTAAAAATTTCATCTTGAGTTGTTAATATACCTAGCCTTGTGATAAGAAACCCTTCATCTGCCCCACCAAAGATTGTATAGTCATAAAGTGCTATCACATCATCTTCAATCAAGCCATAACCGTAAGTTGCTAGGGCTTTTTTAAGTTTCTTATTAAAACCACAAGTGTGTTTAGCATGTCTAGAATAAATATTATTTGAGCGATATTCATCTATTTTCTTAAGAATAGGTTTGTAGATATCATAATTGTATTCACTATTTAACAAATCAGAATAGGTCATTTTAACTAGAACCTCATTTGTGCTATCCTCTCCATTTAACATAGATATTTTTTCTATTAACTCATAGAGCATATCCCTTAAATCTGTATCTTCAACACTAGATATAAATACTAAATAGAAAGACTGTATCTCTTTGATTGTCATAGTTAGTAAACCTTTTTCTTTTTCACTACCAACGACTAATTCAAATATATAATCTACTTCATTATCATCGAGTAGTTGATCAAGTTTAAAATACTTGACGATAGTATTCTCTATCATTTCAAACTTTTTAAGTGTATCATTACCCTCTACAACAGCCATATATACAGCTACTCTTATACTTGCTTCAATCACTCCCAAAGATATAGTTGTACCTTTAGTTAGCTTTTGTTCTATCTTCTCGTATTTCAATGTAGTAAGATTCATTTTTTAATACCTCCTACTAGTTTCCAAACGGCTTTTAATGTAAATGCTGATGTTTTTGCTATTGAAATACCTGTAACTTTAGATACAGCCCAAGCTGTTTTCATAGCTATTGTCATGCTTTTGTTTCCTAGTGCCATAATAAACCTCCATAAGTTATTTATGAAAGAAGTTTAACACTAGTGATTGCGCGGTTGTGTCGTTTTTAGAATAGATGTTATTTAAGAGAAGAGGCTTCATTTATTTAAACAATATTTAGCTATTATATGTTATTAAAATATTGATTAAAGGATAAATTATATTACTCTTTGTATTAACACTTATTTCAGTTCCTGTTGTCTATTTTCTAGTCACTAATAAAAGTATATTTGGAATGTTTACTATCACATTAATTGCAGGAGTAATTGGTTTTTTTACAGGGACTATGTTTTATAGCATATCTATTGTATTTGTTGCATTAGCAATAATTTCAAGTTCTTGGAAAGTTATAAACTTGGTAAACGATAATATAAAAACTTAGAATTTAAAAGTGGAGTTAATAAACTACACTTTCCCAAAAATTATCCAGTTTTGAGTAAATAATCAATAAAACTATCAGGTTCATAGCCCCTATTATTCAAGGCTTGTTTGTTTTTCTTTAAAAACTCATTTGAATTATTGATAGTTTCGTGCAATAGGATTGTTTTATCGAAACTGCTAAATAATGAAAAGAAGTATGCCTGAGCCATTCTTAGGCTGATTGGTAATCTTTTCTTTTTGTCAGTTGTTCGCCAAGGACTACTAAGTGATATGAAAGATTTTATTTCTGCTTCATGTGATATTTTTAAAAAGTTTATGATGTTATAACTTATCAATCTGATATATCCCCATTTATAATATGTCTTGAGTGAGTGTTGCATCATATCTTTTAAGCCAAGCATATGCTTATACTCATAAAAGAAGCTCTCAACATTCCATCTTTTCTCATAAGCTTGTATGATTTCCATTGCACTCATATTGATATCAGTTGAGATTAATACTCTTAATCTTTTTGCTTTTGGAAATTGAATATATACAATTTTAACTACCATGCCTTTTAAAAATCTTGCTTTTACTACAAAGTCACTATAGTTAATTTCCATATCTTGTGAATAGAGCTTGAGTGTCACTTTATGTTGTAGTGCATCTATGGTTGGTTTTTTAACTCTATCACCATATTTTTTTGGTGCACCTCTTTTTCTCTTCCCTGTTATTTTTTGGGGCAGATGATAAAAAGCATAATTGAGCTTAGCTTGTGCAACGATTGTAACTGATGATGCAAACTCTGCTACCATAGGATAGTTTGTAAACCAGCTATCAAAGCTGATGATTGTTTTCTCTAACAGATTTAACTTTTTCAAAAAACCAATTGAAACTCTCATCATATAGCGACCATAATGTATTTTTGTAATTGAGGGAGCTTTTAGTTTGATTCTAAATGGCAGTCGTATTAGTTTAGCATTTCCATACTCCAAGATAAATATAACTGCTAAGAGATTCTGACCCCATACATACTTACTTCGATTATGTTTTTGTGCGTGGTCATAATCCCAATACCCATGAGGTACTTTCTTGTTTCGTGAACGAAATATAAAGCTATCATCTATTGCTACATAAACTCTTAGCGGTTGGATGTGCTTGATAATATAGGTCAATAAAGAGCTGTACATTCTCAGGTATGGATAGTTTGTCTCTTCTAGCAATCTGTAATAACTCCTCCACTTTTTTTTTCGCTTTATCATCCATCTGTCTAATTGTTTGTGTTAGGTATGCCATATCACTCTTTAGCGAGGCTATTATCATATCAAGCATGAGAACTTTTTGCTGGTTGTTTGTGAAATATACAATTATTGTCAATAATGGAAGAAGTAGTAGTTTGATAGGAACTCTTTTTAAACTTAAAAAGCAAAAAATATTCCTTTTTTAGATTTTTAAATATGGCTTAAATCTTGGAAAGTGTAGTTAATAAATTATCCAAATGAAAAAAAAGAAATCTAAAATAAAACTTGGTAGTAATGAAAAAGTTGCTCTTAAAAGTATCCTTGGTGTAAGTGTTGGACAAGCCGTACTGATTGCAGGAACACCAACAGGTATTGCCGCACTAATAGGAAGTGCGCCAGTATGGCTTCCTGTAGCAGCAGTTAGTGCCTCTGTTTTGGCAGTATATTCAATAGGTAAAGTTATGGACAAAGATAATCAAAAATAGGAAGAACTGTTTTTGTAAAACTATTTAACTTGAATTAAATTAGAGAATTTTTTCAAGTATTTTTAATTCTTGCTCTTTTTTTTCAGTTGATTTATTAACAGAGTTTATAACTTCTTTTACTATATTTGTAATCTCTGCTTTTATATCACTATACTCTAAACCATTAGTTTCTTTAATAACAATATTAAGTGATTTCCTAATATCATTATAATTAATTTTTTCTTGATTTTTATAGGCTAAATTTAATCTATTCTCTATATAGTTCTTATTATAACCCCAATTAATCGATAAAAATGAAATTATTGCAGTTTTTTCTTCAGGGTCAAACTTACCATCAAGTAAGGAAATTTTCATAACAATTGGTAAGAATATATTCATTAGATTATCAGCCAATATATCCAATGGGGTACTTATATATTTTGGTATTTTATCAAATGCTGCTTTGTCAGCTTTTTTTAATATTTTTTTACTGCCATACATCAGTCCTGCCCCACCAAGTCCAGCCAA